>NZ_JAAVCB010000026.1:0-44000 GCF_014802555.1 Clavibacter sp.
ATTACCGTGGGACATCGAGGCCTCCTGGCGATGGTTGAACTGAACAGCTCCATCAAGCCAGGAGGCCTCTTCACACGCCCCGAAGTGTCACCAACGTCATGGCCGAGTACAGCTAGGCGCTCCCGTCCCGGCGGTCACGCGAGGTCGACGACCGTGCGTCGGTCGGCGTCGCGCGACGCGCGGCGTCAGGCGGGGGCCAAGCCGTAGGACGGCAGCTGTTGTTGGATGACCGCGAACGGGAGGTACGTCATCTTGTCGACGCCCGCGTATCTCCCGTAGCCCACGATGGTTCCGTATATCTTGCCGTCCACGCTCATGACCGGCCCACCTGAATCCCCGTCGAAGATGTTCGGGCCCGCGATGTCGCCCGTGTGCAGGATGGGGTCGGAGACGAACCACGTCCGGGGGAGCTGCCCGGGGACGAAGCCGCAGATGATCCCGGTGGTCCGTCCGCTCGTGCAGAACTGCTCACGCGGCGTGGGGCTGCCGACTCCCCGGACCGGCGTCACCATCGGCCGGTAGTCCCGGGAGTAGGGCGCAGGGGCGAGGACGGAGCCGACCGCGCGCGGCTCATACGCCACGATGACGTGGCAGTAAGGGCCGTAGGACGTGTACGAGCAGATCTGTCGACGCTGCGCGAGGGGCGCCACCGTGATGAGCTCGACGTCGTGCTGATCGGAGACCCAGTCGACGCGCCCCGCGACTCCCGAGCCGAGGAGCACCGCAGCGTGCAACGGATTGCAGTGCTTCGCCGTGAGCACGTACCGCGTCGCCCGCTGCGCCGGAAGCACGTAGGAGGCCACACTGTGGTAGTCGAGCACAGGGCCCGCGGTGCAGAAGCTGCCATCCGAGTTGCGGATCTGGGATCCCGCCATGACCGGTGCCTGGAGGCGCACGGCGTCCACGGCCGAAGCCGGTGTCGCCCCCAGCGGCAGCAGGAGGGCTGCGCCCGCAAGCGTGGCGAGCGCGAACCGGAGTTGTACCGACGGGAGGACGCGTCGGAGGCCGTCGATCACCCGTCCGATGGACGCGCGCGTGAGCAGAGGAAGTCGTCGCATGGGGGCCTGTTCGATTACCGGACGATGGAGGCCGCATGCGGGTGCAGCGGGCGAAGCGAAGTCAAGCAGCTGCACATCGTCCGGGAGCGCGGGTTGCACAGCCTGGAGCACCGCAGCACTCCCGGCGCTCCGGGACAGCGCTCCAGCGGCGGTGGGCGGCGCGCTGATGCTCCGGATCCGCGCCGTCCACCGCCGGGGGAGACCGGATCACGTGTACCAGGTCGGCTCCGGGATCTCGCCGAGCAGCACGTGCCGCCCCACCTCGCGGCGCTTGTAGGCGACGGGGTCGTGGAGGCTGTGGGTGCGCAGGTTCCGCCAGAAGACGTCGAGGCCCACGCTCGACGCCGACGCCCGGGCGCCGGTGAGCTCGAACACGCGCGTGCCGACCTCGAGGCCGTCCTCCACGATGCGCGCCTTCGCGGCCGCGACCCGCACGGCGACCTCGCCCCGCGCCCGCTCCGTCAGCTTCTCGCGCGGCGCGTGCAGGAGGGCGCTGATCTCCGCGCCCACCCGGTCCAGCAGCGCCTCCGACGCCCACACCTTCGACTGCAGCTGCCCGTAGCCCTCGAGCACGTACCACTCGTCCGTCGCGCGCTCCTTGTCGTCGCCGCCGTACGGCCAGGCGCGCGTCGTGCTGCGCGTGTACGCCGCCGCCGTCTCGAGCGCGCCCTCGGCGATCCCCTGGTAGAAGTTCGCGAACACCAGCTGGATCGCGGGCACGTTGAGCGTGCCATAGACGAGGGGGTGAAAGACCTTGTCGACGAACCCGGCGGCGTCGGTCCACGGCACCCGCACGTCGCGGATCTCGACCGAACCCGACTCTGTGAGCCGCTGCCCGAGGCTGTCCCAGTCGTGCCCGAAGACGATGCCCGGCTGATCCGTCGGCACGATCGCGAACACGTGCGTCTCCGTGCCCGCGAGCACGCCCTCGAGAACCGTGAGGTCGGAGACGACGCCGCCCGTGCTGAACGACTTGCGGCCGGAGAAGATCAGGTCGTCGCCGTCCTCGTGGATGACGAGGTCGGAGTCGCGCGGGTTCACGGCGCCGCCGAAGAGGAGGTTCCCGGTGGTC
Organism: Clavibacter sp.; assembly: GCF_014802555.1. Taxonomy (NCBI): domain Bacteria; kingdom Bacillati; phylum Actinomycetota; class Actinomycetes; order Micrococcales; family Microbacteriaceae; genus Clavibacter; species Clavibacter sp. The sequence continues at coordinate 2,131 of NZ_JAAVCB010000026.1, forward strand.
GCCAGCTTCTCGACGGCCTCGATCTGCGCGTCGGTGCCGACGAGCCGCGCCGCCCACGCCCAGAGATAGTGGTAGCCGAGGAGCTGGCCGATGGATCCGTCGCCGCGCGCGACCGCGCGGATCACCTTGTAGGCCGTGTCCCACGTCTGCCCGCCGCCGCCGTGCTCCGCGGGGCCGAGCAGCGTGACGAGGCCGGCGTGCTTGAGCAGCGCGACCTCCTGGTGCGGGCTCGCGCCGGCGCGATCGCGCTCGACCTGGTCGACGGCGAGGATGTCGGCGACCTCGCGGGCGCGGGCGATCCACGCAGCCGGCGTGGTGGGATGCGGGGCGCCCTTCCAGCGGTCGACGGGCGCGTCGCCGAGGGGGGCGGGGCGCGGGCGGTTTGTCTTCGCGTCGGTGGTGCCGTGGGCGGGTGCGGGGGAGCCGGATGCGGGTCGGGGCTCGCGGTCGATCAGGGTCATGTCCTGTCCTCTCGTGAAGGGGCGCGACCGGTGCCGCGCCTCGCGGTGGGGCCACGGTAGGGTCCGGCTCATCGCGCTTCCACGTCTGTGACGAGGAGTTGCCGCATGTGACGACGCATGCCGTCACGAACCGACATGGGATGCGCCTGCGTCGCAGGCGCATCCCATGCGGCGCAGTCCAGGCTGACGGGCCGCCGCTCAGCCCGCCGGAGCCAATACGTAGTTCGGCTGAAGATGGGCGAACACGCTCCACGGCATGTAGTCGATCTTGCGCACGCCGCCGTAGATGCCCCCTCCGCTCACGAAGCCGTACAGCGTGCCGGAGCGGCTCATCACCGGTCCGCCGGAATCACCCGGTTGGACATCCAGCGAGCGATCCTCGGCGGCTCGGATGCCGGGGTGGACGGCGGCGATCGCCGCCGGCGTGGTCGTCCGCACGAGGCCGCATGCGACGCCGGCGCGGATGGCACTCACGCAGAAGACCCTGTCGTCGGGCTCACCGGTCGCCACCAGCGGCGTGCGCTGCTCGCGCCATGTGTTGTCGTCGCGGGTGATGATGCGTCCGACGGCTTGCGGGTGGTAGGTGAGGACGATGCGGCAGTACTCGCCCGCGCTCGTGTGGGAGCACACCGCCGCCCTCTCTGTCGATGGCGAGACGACGATGAGCTCGAGGTCGTGCAGCTCATCCCGCCAGATCACCTTGCCGGGGACGCTCGACCCGAGGGTCACGTTCTCGTTCAGGTCCCCGCAGTGAGCCGCCGTGACCACGTACCGGGTCGCGCCCTCCCACGAGTTGAAGTAGGTCGTCCAGCGGTCGTACTTGAGGACGGCCCCTGCCGTGCATTTGTACCCGCTCGCGTTCCTGATCTGAGATCCCGCCATGACCGGGGTGGCCAAGCGGAGAGGGCTGACCGCGGAGGCCGGGGCGGCGCCCGTGGTGAGGACGAGGGCGGCGGCGGCCAGCGCCGTCACGAGGCCGAGGAGCCGGCGTCGGGGACGCGGGTGGTGAAGGGGGAGGCGCATGCGATGTCGATTCTGATGAGGGCCCGCGAGCGCCGAGCCGCGACGTCAGGCCGGCGTCGGCGTCGCCCTCCGCGGCTGAGCTCGAGGAGGGCGGTGGGCGATCGGGGTGGAGAGATGGGAAGGGAGGATGCGATCGAGAACGACGCGATGATCGGGTGGGCCGACCCGGCTGCCGGTCCCGCCGAACGGAGGCCAGGCAAGCAGATGCGTCCTCCTACTCGCACGCCGTGTCCACATCGCCGACGTCGTACCCTGTTCCGGGCGCACCCGACGCCCGCTCACGAGACCCGCGGAGGACGACACCGGTGGACCAGCTGCTCAGCCGTCTCGATCGGATCGCCGCCGGGCGCCAGGCCGGCCACGTCATCGCCGAGGACATGCGCGACCACCCGTTCACGGCCCGGGCGTTCCGCTGGATCCGGTGGATCCTCGTCGCCGAGACCATCGTGGGCGCGACCGCCGTGGCCATCGCCCTCACGCTCGCCTCGGACGGCATCGCCGTGGCGCCGGCCGTCTGGTTCCGCTCGTTCGTGGTGCTCGCGATGACGCTCACGCTCTACTACTTCGCCTGGCGCGCCTCGGCCGGCTACTGGTGGGCGTACTCGCGACTGCGCCTGTTCAGCCAGATCTTCCCCATCGTGACCCTCGTGATCGCCGCGATCCCCGGCCTCTACCCGCTCTGGATGGTCATCGAGCAGATCGTCTTCTCGCTGCTGCTCATCGGGGTCGCGGACATCCTGCGGAGCGACCACATGCGGGAGGCGTTCCCGAAGCCGGTGCGGGCGCCGCGGGGTGCGGCGGCGGGCTCGTCATCCGCCCGGTCGTCGGGTGGCGCGACCGCCTGATCCGCTGCTGCTCCGCCTCGCCGGACGTGCCGGAGCAGTGCCGCCGATGCGGTAGGCTCTACGAGTTGCCCAGCGATGGGTAGCGGGCTGTGGCGCAGCTTGGTAGCGCACTTGACTGGGGGTCAAGGGGTCGCAGGTTCAAATCCTGTCAGCCCGACGGACATGCCTCGGAAGGACCTAGCGGTCCGGCCGGGGCATTCGTCATTTGCGGCCAAGGGCGTGCCGCGGTGCGCCCTATGCTCTTACGTAAGCGCTGCCGCTACGTGGCGGTCGGCAGCGCGAGCTTCCTTCTGCTCCGCCGCCAGCAACAGCAGTGATCCACTTGCCGGCCTGCGATGTCGGGGGTCGGGCGTCGGCTGCGTCCATGACAGACCTTTACATGAAGAACGGTCGTTCGCTTCATCGTACCGGTGACATGCTGCTTGCGCGCTCGGGAACGTAAGTGGGGAGGCGATTCCCGAGCATGAGCACCACCACCTTCGTTCCGGCGCGCCTGAAGATGGCGCGGGCCATTCGCCAGATGACCGCTACCGCACTCGCGGCCGAGGCCGGCACAACCCCGCCGTGGGTGTCGCAGGCTGAGCGCAGCAAAGATACGCCGAGCCCAGAGTTGATCCGTGAGTTTGCCCGTGTCCTCAACTTGCCTATCGAATTCTTCTATCGGCCTCTTAAGCACCTGCCACCGTCGGATGCCTTCCACTTCCGCGCGACGTCGAGGCTTGCTAAGAAGGATGAAGACATGGCGCGAGCGTTGTCGGCGCTTGCGATGGAGCTGTCTGACTGGATCGAGGACACCTACCGCGCTCCTGAACCGGCGGTTCCTGAGGTGCAGGACTTGATTGGGTCCGACGATGAGGTGGCACCGGAGCAGGCCGCGGAGGCACTTCGCGGCGCCTGGGGGCTCGGCGTTGCCCCGATCAAGAATTTGCTGCAGTTGCTCGAATCCAAGGGCGCCAAGATTTATTCGGCCGGTGGTCCTCTCCAGGCCATCGACGCCTTCTCATTCCGTCACGCGGCGACGCCGGTCATATTCCTGAATGTGCACAAGTCCGCGGAGCGACTGCGCTTCGACCTCGCGCATGAGCTTGGGCATCTCGTCATGCACGGTGGGTCGCTGCACGTCGAGCCTGGTAAGGAGAAGGAGCTGGCGGCGAACGACTTCGCCAGCGCGTTCCTCATGCCGCGCTCAGACGTGCTGGGTTCCATTCGCGGGAACTTGATGCTTGAGGACGTGCTCGTCCTCAAACGGCGTTGGCGTGTCAGCGCGATGGCGCTGAACCTCCGCGCACACCGGCTTGGTGTGATCTCAGAGTGGACCTACAGCACGCTTGCCAAGCAGCTCTCGATCGCCGGCTTCCGACGAGGTGAACCGGGATCCGACCTGCGAGTCGAGTCCTCGAGTCTGCTTACGCAGGTCATGAGCGACATGAGGGCCCGGGGGGATGGCTTCTCGGACATCGCGCGCGTCTTGAACGTTCGCGCACAGGACGTGCAGGATCTGATGCTCGGAATCGTAACCTTTGCGATTCAAGGAGAGGGAATGCGTGCTGTGCGCAGTACCGCCGACCTGCGCGAGGCGTCCGTTGCACCGGTAACGGATCTCAGCAGACACCGCGGCGCGCATCGAGGATGAGTGGAATCAGTGGACGACTTGGAGTCCGACGCTACCGGAGCGTTAGTTAGGGGCCATGTTGCGCGCGGCTGAAGGCACGCCGGGCCCTCCGCCTTTGTTTTATCCGCCGCCTCGGACAATTGGGCGCACCGTCGGATTGTTGTAGTTGCTGGCAATCATGCCGAGATCGAGAGTATGGTTCCACCCGGGGATTTCGGACAGTCGTCAGGGGGCGATAGGGCTACGCGGATCCAGATGTGCTTGCGTAATCGTCTAAGATCAATACGTTTACCCACGGCTTTCACGGCGCCGTCGTTCTGCGGTGTCGCGAAGGGAATGGACAAGCCGTAGCCGAGCTAGTCGGCGCGCTTCTTCTTGTCGCCGGGGTTGATGCCCAGGTGCATTCGGATTCGCAGTTCGCCCGCGCTGCGCCGCGCTTCGCCGCGCCACGAGTTGCCGTCCTGCGGTTTTGGGAGCGCGAGCTCGCGCGGGACGCCGCGGACGTGACCCTCGCCGCGGGCGAGAGAGCGCGAGCGCCACCGTTGAGAGCGAAGGATCGGCGGCGTCACTCGTGGCGCCGGAATCGGGGCCCGCGCCCCTTTCACCCCCATGCGAGGGCTTACGGCGCGGGGAGCCCGCCCATAGCCTCAGGCGTCGTCACTCGACGGCGACCCCTGCCGCTTACCCCTTGGCCGCGGCATCCACCCGAGGAGCTCCATGCCCGTCGTCCTCTCCGCCGCTCCCGCCGGCTGGTTCCCCGACGGATCCGGTCAGCTCCGCTACTGGGACGGATCCGCGTGGACGCAGCACGTCGCGCCGATGGTCCAGCCTGCCGCGACGCAGGCGCCCGCTCCGAGCGAGGCCGCGACGGCGGCCGTCGTCGCGTCGCAGCAGGCCGATGCCGCACGGAACGCGCAGGCCGCTGAGGCCGCCCACGACAAGGCCATGCGAGCCGCCGAGGCTGCGCAGGCGAAGGCCGTCCGCGCCGCGGAGGCCGAGCAACAGCGCGCCACCAAGCTCGCGCATCGCGAGGCGGCCATGCAGGCGAAGGCTGCGGAGCGCGAGGCGGCGGCTCGGGAGAAGAGCGCTCGAGCGGCCGCGGCGACCGCCGCGATGCCCGTGCAGCCTCGCACGCGTGCCAGCGCGGTGCCGGCCGCCCCTGCCGCCCCGAACGCCGTCCTCACCGACACGCGCCCCAGCCGCCACCCGGCGACCACCTGGGTCATCGCGGCGGCTGTCGCGCTGGCGGTGCTGATCACCACGGCGATCGGCGGATTCGGCGGCATGTTCGTGTCCGTCGGACTGGTCGCCCTGATCACCGCGCTGTACCCGCTCTTCACCGGCCGACGCAGCTGGGTCCCGGCGCTGGCTACGCGCCCCCGCAACAGCGCGACGGCAGCTGGCGCGATCCTGCTCCTGATCATCGGCGCCGCCGTCCCCGTGGCCGCATTGGCACCCGGTCCGCGCCAGGCGGATGCGATCTCCGCCAGCGCGAGTCCGACCCCGACCGCCACCCCGACGCCCACCGTGACGCCGACCCCGGTGGTCCACGTCGTAGAGGACGTCAACGCGAAGTCCGCCACGGACGCACGCGCGCTGCTGCGCGAGGCCGGCTACGTCGTCCAGTACGTGCTCGAGACGGGCGGGGTGCCGAGCGTCACCGACGGCATGACCGTGAAGTCGCAGAATCCAGTCGCTGGATCGCGCACGGCCGCGGGATCCACGGTGACGCTCACGCTGCTGGCGCTCGCGCCGACTCCGACGCCCGAGCCCACGGTCGCGCCGACGGTGGCGCCCGCGCCCCAGCCGGCGGCTCCCGCTCCGGCGCCTGTCGCTCCTGCTCCCGCTCCGGCACCCGCAGCTCCCGCGCCCGCCCCCGCGCAGCAGACCGGCGGCATCAACCCCGGCGGCTTCTGCTCGTCGGTGGGTGCCGTGGCGCAGGCCGACAACGGCCGCAGCTACAAGTGCGGCGGCAAGGGTGCCGACGCGAGCGGCCGGTACCACTGGAACACCATGTGATCCGGTCTCATGCGTCGTCGCCCCCACGTCTCCGAGCGGGGAGCGCGGAGGCCACCTGGCTGAAGTAGGGGAGCTGGCGCCACGCAGCGAGGTCGCCGATCACGAACAGCCGCCGGCGAGCGCGGCTCACCGCGACGTTGAGCAGGTTGACGCTCTCCGCGGCCCAGGCGCGCGCGCCGGGCTTGTCGGGATCACCACCGAGCACAAGCAGCACGACCTCGGCCTCGCGTCCCTGGGCGGTGTGGATGGTCCCCGCTGTCAGCCCCGGATAGTCGTACCTGAGAGAGCCGAGGCGATCCGCGACCGACCGGAAGGGCGAGATGGCGATGATCTCCTCCGCCTGGACGCCGAGCCCGAGCAGGTAGTCGATCGCGCTCCGGGCGCGCTCCAGCTGGCGGGGCTGGAGGTGGCTGCCGGGAGTCGTCGCCGGCTCGTCTGCCCAGTGGCTGGGGGTGATGCGAGGACCGTCGGGTCCGTCGAACCGGTCCGGTGGCGTCGCGGAAGATCTGTCGGGCACCGCGTGGAACATCAGCCCGGCGTACGCCATGCGGTTGCAGATCGTGAACATCGGATCGTCACACCTGCGATGCACACGCAGAGGTGCGCTCACCCACACGGTCTCGTCGCCCTGAGGCAGCGATGTCCCGAAGCGTGCCACTCGATCCGCGAGGGTCTGCACAGACGCCCGGGGCGGGATCCACGCGGGCGTCACCCCATGCGCCAGTGCGAGCGCACCGACCGTCTTCTGAGGGACGGAGATGATGGGCGGGAGCTGGAGGGGATCCCCGACGGCGACGACGCGTCGGGCCCGCCAGATCGAGGCCGCGGCGTGCTGCGGCGCCGCCTGGCCGGCCTCGTCGATGAGCAGCCACCCGAGCGCCTCGCGTCCGAGCGAGCCGAACATGCGGCCGGATGACGCGAAGGTGGTGGAGATCGCCGGGACCACGAGGAAGAAGAGCTGCCATGCCGCCTTCGCCTTCTCGCCCTCGAGGTCGGACGGGGAGGTGCCGGCGACGACCTGGCACGCGGCACGCAGACCACGGAGCATGGTCGACGCCGCGTTCGCGAGGAAGTCCCGATGCAGGTCCAGGGCAGCGAGGAAGAGGTCGGATCGCGCGGCGTCGAGCGTGGGGTCGAGCCAGGGCGCGACCAGCTCCCTCTGCTGATCCGTCCGGCCCGCCCCGGGGCGAGGTCCGGTGAGCCGCACGTCGTCCTGCTCGCATTCCGCCGTGGTCGTCGCCACCCGGTGGCGGACACCGGCGAGCTCCGTTCGGGCGGCCCGGACCTCCTCCGTAGCCCGCGTCCGAGCGAGGCGATCGGCCTCGGAACGTCGGCGCTCCTCGTCGTCGTGGGCCGCGGCCTGATCCCGGGCGCGCTCCAACGGCTGCAGCGCCAGGCGCCATTCGCGGACCGCGCGTCCGAGAGAGAGCAACGTCTCCCAGACGCCCGGCTTGACGAGCACATGGTCGTGGATCCGCCCCATCGCGCGCTCGAGCTCGGCAGCGGCGTCCGCTCGTGCGATGGCATGGACGGCGGCCTCGGTCTCCACCTGGGCCGCCCAGGCCTCCAGACGCACCACCGCGGCCGCGGTCTCGCGCTCCTGCCGCCTCAGGCTCGGGAGCACGCGGCGTCGGGCCTCAGCCTCTCGGCGTTCGCGGATCAACTCGTCGACCCTCCGCTCGGCGTCCTGGAACGCACGCCGAGCGTCATCCCACGGCCGGAACGGGTCGGACCCCTTGTCCCACCGCGTGAGCTGCTCCTGCATGCCCCGGACGGGCGCACGGCCGTGCGCCGCGAGCCTGTCGCTCTGCTCTCCAAACCAGAAGGCGGAGTAGAACGTGCCCCGGTTCTCCTTCTTCCCGAGCCTCGCTGCGACGAGGCCCCATGCACTCCGTGCCGTCGCTGTCCGGGGACGGCGTGGATGCGCCGGTCCTCCTCATCAGCAGGGACGCGAGCTCACCGAAGTAATCCGCCGATGCCCGCCACCGCGCGTCGATCGCGTCGCGTCCGGGGATCTGCGAGGAGATGTTCTCCACCGCGGAGTTGTTGGACGACGCCACGACCATCTCGAAGCCCGTGAGCTCCGGCCGGAGCTGCGGCACGGACATCCTGTGCCCCTGAGGCCCGTTCCACTGGTGGACGACGGAGGTGAAGGCGTCCTCGGGCCTCGCCAGCGCGGCGAGGCGCCGAGCCCGCTCGGTGACGTTGCCCGCGATGAGGTCGCGCAGCATCGTCGTCTTGCCGGTCCCCGGCGGGCCGTTCACCCCCATGAGGCCCGCTGTCGGCGCCAGGTCGTGCAGCGCGTGATCGACGGCGAACTGCTGGCTGGTGGCGAGCGGATGCTCCGGGGTCGTAGGCCATCTGCCCTTCGGGAGCCGCTCGATCCCCGCGCCCGCTTCCATGGCGTCGAGGTCCGCGACCACGTCGATGCGCCGATCCTCCGCCACGTCCTCGTCACCGGTGAGGTAGGCCGCCAGGGCGGCTCCCACGTCCCCCCGGGCGACCTGCTCGGACAAGGAAGTGAGGTCCTCGAGGTGGAAGCTGTTGAGGAAGTCGATCTCGGGCGCGCCCTCCGCCGTCCGGAGGGACATCGGAACGCTCTGGATCCGGATGGCATCGGTCGCGAGGTCGGCGTCCCCGACCAGCCCGGCCGAGGCATGAGCCAGCCGGAGGAGTCCGGAGAGGGCATCACCGTCGAGCGGTTCGAGACCCGCTTCTCCTGCGTCCGCGCGCACACCTTCGTACTCGTCGACCGCTTCGGTCCAGGCCTCAGCTGCACGGCCGAACCCGTCGATCCATTCACGGCTCGTCGTCACCGAGCTCGAGAGGTGTCCAACCGCCCATGAGGCCGAGGACAGGATCGCGGAATCGGGGACGTACCTCCCGCCGTCGTCGACGAGTAGGCCGGCCGCCGCCGTGGTGCCTCCCCGACGTTCCTGGTAGGCGTCGCGATCCTCCGGGAACAGCGCGTGCAGCCGCGCGAAGGTCGCCTCGACGGGATACGCACCGAGGTAGACGGTGTGCCGCCACACGCGATTCGCACCGTGGCGCGGAGGGGGAGGGGGAAGGGTATCCCATGGCAAGGGGTCACCGGGGCGCCAGGCCGAGACCCGGGTCTCGGAGGCATCGGTCCGGGCGGTCACCGCGGGGACCGGCTGTGGGTTCAGCAGCTCCAGCAGGAGCCAGAAGCGCAGGGTGCGGAGCTGATGGTCCTGGGTGCGTCGTTCGTCCATTCGGACATGATCACGGATGGCCGGGGCCGTCTGGGCGCTGTGCCCCGAATGCGTGTCGCGTGGTATGGGGTCACGCGACTCGGTCGTGCCCGACCGCGTGGGACCCGCGCCCGCCGACCCTCACCGCACCATCCGCATCGTGACCATCTCCGCCCCCTGGTACATCCGCCGCTCCACGCCGCCATCGCGCGCGAACCCGTTCCTGCGGTAGAACGCCTCCGCGCGTGGGTTGTCGTCGGCGGCCCAGAGGTAGGCGGGGGAGTCGCCGACGGCCGCGTCGATCAGGGCTTGGCCCGCGCCCGAGCCGTGGGCGGACGCGACCACGTTGATCGCGTACAGCTGGAAGGGGCGCGGCGGATCCTCGTCACGGGCCGGTCCCGCGAGGGCGAAGCCGACGATGCGGTCGCCGTCGAGGGCGACGAAGGGCGGAGCGGCGGCCGAGGAGGCCAGCGTCCCGCGCCACTGCTCGGCGCGCGCCGCGACATCGAGCCCGGCGAGATACTCAGCCGGCAGCAGGTGCGCGTACGTCTCCTGCCAGCTGCGGACGTGGACCTCGGCGATCCCCTCGGCGTCGTCGGGCACGGCGTGACGGACGGTGGGGTGCGCGGTCATCCTGCGACCCTAGGGGGAGCGGGCACCCGACGGCGGAGTCGACGGCGGGGAGGCGTCACGCTGGCGCCGGAACGGCGAGCAGGTGGTCGGCATTCCCCGGATGACGCCCGGTTGCACCCCGTTACGCCCTGTGTTCCCGGGATCTGCGAAGACCCTGCATGCGTGTTGGAGTCGTGTCACCCCAGCCGCACACAGCACACGCAGGAGCAGAACCATGCCTCGTCCTCCCCGCCCCGTGATCGCCCTCACCGCCCTCGTCGCGGCGACCGGTCTGATGGCCGGGTGCTCCGCGGGCGGCGGAGGGGGTCGAGCGGCCAGCGGCGAACCGAAGGCGGGCGGCACGCTCACCTACCTCGAGCCGCAGACCTGGACGACGCTCTACCCGCCGGCCGCGGGCTTCTACCCGAACGGCGCGGTGGTCAACAACATCACCGACCGGTTGCTCTGGCAGGATCCGGGGACGCTCGAGCTCGAGCCGTGGATCGCGACGGCGCTGCCCGAGGTGAACGCCGACGCGACCGAGTACACGTTCGACATCCGCACCGACGTCACCTACTCCGACGGCACGCCGCTCACCGCGGAGAACGTCGTCGCCAACTTCGACCTCTACGGGAAGGGCGACGTCGACCGCGCACTCACCGTCAGCGAGGCGATCAACAACTACGACCGCGGTGAGGTCGTCGACGCGGACACCGTCAGGTTCCACTTCACGGCTCCCTCGCCGGGCTTCGCGCAGGCCACCTCGACCATCAACTCCGGGCTCGTCTCCGATTCGACGCTCGCGAAGGCCGACGACGGCTTCGGACCGGGTCAGGCGGAGACGGTCATCGGGAGCGGGCCGTTCACGGTGTCCGGGGAGTCGGTGGGCACGCAGATCCAGCTCGCCGCCCGCGAGGACTACGACTGGGCGCCGCCCGCCGCCGAGCACCAGGGCCGGCCGCTCGTCGACGGGGTGGACCTCATGGTCGCCGCCGAGGACAGCGTGCGCGTCGGCACGGTCGTGGCCGGGCAGGCCGACGTCGCCCGGCAGATCGAGGCCCCCGACGAGGCGCAGTTCCGCACCGGCGACCTCCAGCTCGTCGCCGCCGCGACCAACGGCGTCGACAACGGTATCAACCTCCGCTTCCGCACGCCGCAGCTCGAGGACGTGCGCGTGCGGCAGGCGATCATCGCGGGCGTCGACCGGCCGGCGATCCTCGACACCCTGTTCAGCGACAGCTACCCGCTTGCGACCGGCGTACTGGCGAAGAGCGCGCTCGGCTACGTCGACACGTCGTCCTACTACGCGCACGACCCCGAGAAGGCCGCCGCGCTCCTCGACGAGGCCGGGTGGGCCCCCGGACCCGGCGGCATCCGCGAGAAGGACGGGCGGAAGCTGGAGCTCGTGGTGAACGAGGCGCTCCCGCAGCCGCGCTCCAAGGAGGTCGTGACGCTGATCCAGTCGCAGCTCGCCGAGATCGGCGTGGAGGTGGACCTGTTCTCGGGCGACCAGGCCGCGCAGACGAAGGCCTCGCAGGACCCGGACGCGCTCCAGGCGTACCACTCGATGGTCGGCCGCGCCGACTACGACGTCCTCAAGTCGCAGTACTTCTCCACGAACCGCAACGTGCTCCTCAACCGAAACCCCGCGGACGGCAGCATCGCCGACCCCGAGCTGGACGCGCTCCTCACCCGCATCGCGTCGGAGCCGACCACGGAAGCGCGCCAGGCCGCGTCCGCGGCGGCGCAGCAGCGCATCGCCGACCAGGCCTACGTGCTGCCGCTGTTCGAGGAGCCACAGGTCTACGGACTCCGCGGCGACGTGCAGGGCTTCGCCACCGAGTCCGTCGGCCGTCCCGTGTTCGCGGGCGTCTGGGTCGACCGCTGATGCGGCGCGTCCTTCCCTTGACGAGGAGCGCGGGACCGTGATGAGCTACGCCATCCGGCGCGCCGGCCAGGCCGTCATCGTGCTCGTCCTCGCCTACGTCGTGGCCTACGTGCTGCTCGCGGCGCTCCCCGGCGACGCGGTGCTCGCCCGCTATGGCAGCCCCGAGCTGGGCCTCTCGCCGGAGCAGCTCGCGGCGATCCGCGAGTCGTACGGGGCCGACCGCCCCCTCATCGTGCGACTCGGCGACTCCGCCGCCGCGTTCGCGCAGGGGCAGCTCGGGTACTCGGTGCAGAGCGGCGCGGCCGTATCCACGCTGCTCGCCACCGCGATCCCGTCGACGCTCGTGCTCGCGGTGCTCGGCCTCGTGGTCGCCGTGGTGCTGGCCGTGCCGATCGCGTTCCTCGCGACGTACGGCGGCGCCCGGTGGATCCGTCGCGTGTTCCGCGACCTGCCTCCGCTGCTCGTCTCGCTGCCCGTCTTTTGGGTGGGCATCATCCTCATCCAGGTGCTGTCGTTCCGGCTCGGGCTGGTGCCGATCATCGGCGCCAGCCCCGGGGAGGCGCTGATCCTGCCCGTGCTCACCATCGCCGTCCCGATCACGGCGCCGCTCGCGCAGGTGCTCATCCGCAGCATCGACGACGTCTCGGCCATGCCGTTCATCGAGGTGGTGCGGGCGCGCGGCGCCGGCACGCCGTGGCTGCTGCTGCACGGCGTTGGCCGGAACGCGCTGCTGCCCACGCTGACGATGGCCGGGCTCCTGTTCGGCGAGCTCGTCGGCGGGGCGGTCGTCACCGAGGCCGTGTTCGGCCGCGCGGGCGTCGGCCAGCTCACCGTGCAGGCCGTCGCGAGCCGCGACAGCCCGGTGCTGCTCGCGGTCGTCGTGCTCTCCACGGTCGCCTACGTCGTGATCAACCTCGCGGTCGACCTGCTCTACCCCGTTCTCGACGCGCGCCTGCGCGGAGGAGGTGCGCGATGAGCGCCACGCTCGCCACCATCGACGCGCCCCGCGCGCGTCCCCGCAGCCGCGCCCGGTTCGCCGGCGGCCTCGTGCTCCCCGTGCTCGTCGTGCTCGTGATGCTGCTGTGGGCGCTCGTCCCCGGGCTCTTCGCGTCCGGCAGCCCGACCGCCTCCGTCGCGCCGTCGCTGCAGGCGCCGAGCGCCGCGCACTGGTTCGGCACCGACTCCACCGGCCGCGACCTCTACACGCGCGTCGTGTTCGGGGCGTCGCAGTCGGTCGTCGGCGCGGTCGTCGCGGTTCTCGTGGGTCTCGTCGTCGGCACGCTGCTCGGCGTGGTCGCGGGCACGGTCGGCGGCCTCGTCGACGACGTGCTCATGCGGCTCGTCGACGTGCTGCTCGCGATCCCGGGCCTGCTGCTCAGCTTGAGCATCGTGATCCTGCTGGGCTTCGGCACCACGAACGCCGCGATCGCGGTGGGCGTCACATCCATCGCCGTGTTCGCGCGGCTGTCGCGGGCCGAGGTGGTGCGCGTGCGGATCAGCGAGTACGTCGAGACGGCATACGGATCCGGCGGCACCGTCGTGCAGGTGCTGCGCCGGCACGTGCTGCCGAACTCGCTCACGCCCGTGATCGCGCTCGCGGCCCTCCAGTTCGGATCCGCGATCCTGCAGATATCCACCCTCGGCTTCCTCGGCTACGGCGCCCCGCCGCCGACGCCCGAGTGGGGCCTGCTCGTCGCGGAGGGTCGCGACTACGTGGCCACCGCGTGGTGGCTCACGGTGCTCCCGGGCGCCGTGGTCGTGGCCGTCGTGCTCGCGACGAACCGCATCAGCCAGTCGATCCGCGGAGGGCAGCTCGCATGACCGATCCCCGGCATCCGCTCCTCGCCGTGCGCGACCTGCAGGTGGACTACCGGACGGCGGCGGGCACCCGCCGCGCGGTCGACGGCGTCTGCTTCGAGGTCGCCGCGGGGCGCGTGACGGCGCTCGTCGGCGAGTCCGGGTCCGGCAAGTCGTCCGTCGTGCAGGCCGTGGTCGGGCTTCTCGCCCGCAACGGATCCATCGCGGGCGGGGGCATCGCGCTCGGCGGTACGGAGCTGGTCGGCATCGGGGAGTCGCGGCTGCGCGGCATCCGCGGGCGCCGCATCGGACTCGTGCCGTAGGATCCGGGCAGCTCGCTCGACCCCGTCGCCACCATCGGCGCGAGCGTCGCCGAGGGGCTGCGGATCCACGGATCCCGCGACCGAGGCCGGAACCGCGCCCGCGTGCTCGACCTCCTCGAGCGCGTCGGAATCGACGACCCGGAGACGCGCGCCCGGCAGTACCCGCACGAGCTGTCCGGCGGCATGCGCCAGCGCGTGCTCATCGCCGCCGCGATCGCGCTCGAGCCCGAGCTGATCATCGCCGACGAGCCCACGAGCGCCCTCGACGTGACCGTGCAGCGCCGCGTGCTCGACCTCCTCGACCTGCTCCGCGAGGAGACGGGCGCGGGACTGCTGATGATCACGCACGACCTGGCGGTGGCCGCCGAGCGCGCCGACGAGGTCGTCGTGATGCAGCGCGGCCGTGTGCAGGAGACGGGACCCGCCGCGCGCGTGCTCGCGGCGCCGGCGTCCGCCTACGCGCGCGCGCTGCTCGCCGACGCGCCGTCGTTCCGGCAGGTCGTGCAGCGGGCGGCCGCGGTCGTGGATCCCGCTGCGCCGCCGCTCGTGGAGGTCACCGGCCTCCGCCGCGAGTTCCGGCGCCGCGGCGGATCCCCGCTCGTGGCCGTCGACGACGTCTCCTTCCGGGTGCCGCGCGGCACGACGCACGCGATCGTGGGGGAGTCCGGCTCCGGCAAGACCACGACCGGGCGCGTCATCGCGGGCTTTGACCGGCCGACGGCGGGCGAGGTGCGCGTCGGCGGCGTCGACGTGGCCGGCCTCCGCGGTCGGGGGCTCCGCGGGTTCCGGCGCACCGCGCAGCTCGTGCACCAGAACCCGTTCGGGTCGCTGGATCCGCGGCAGACCGTCGCGGAGATCGTGCGCGAGCCGCTCCTCAACTTCCGCGACGGCGCGGGCGCGGGTGACGCGGCCGCGCGCCGGGACGCGGTCGCCGAGCACCTGCGGCTCGTCGACCTGGCGCCCGAGACCGCCGACCGTCGACCGCGGGAGCTCTCCGGCGGGCAGCGGCAGCGCGTCGCGATCGCGCGCGCGCTCATCCTCCGGCCCGAGCTGGTGGTGTTCGACGAGGCCGTCTCGGCGCTCGACGTGACGGTGCAGGCGCAGGTGCTGCGCCTGCTCGCGCGGCTGCAGTCCGAGCTCGGGCTCACGTACGTGTTCATCTCGCACGACCTCGCGGTCGTGCGGCAGATCGCCGACACGGTCTCCGTGCTCCGGCGCGGCCGACAGGTCGAGGGAGGACGGGTGGACGACGTGTTCCACGACCCGCAGCACGAGTACACGCAGGAGCTGATCCGGGCGATACCCGGTCGCGGGATCCGCGGGGCCGGTGCGCCCGGCACCGGGGGCACCGCCCCCGCCCCCGCCGCGCGCGCCGACGAGGGGGCCCGCGCATGAGCGGCGCCCGGCTCGGCTTCTTCGGGCGCGTGCTCGATGCGGGCACGCCCGCCGAGCGCTACGAGGCGGCCTTGGAGCAGATCCAGCACGCCGAGCGGCACGGCTTCGCCTCGGTGTGGCTCGCGCAGCACCACTTCGGCGAGGAGGGCGGCGGCCTGCCGTCGCCGTTCGTGTTCCTCGCGGCGGCCGCGGCCCGCACCGCCCGCATCGGGCTCGGCACGGCCGTGCTCACGCTGCCGCTCGAGGATCCGCTGCGCGCCGCCGAGGACGCCTCCGTGCTCGACCTCCTGAGCGGCGGCCGCGTGCAGCTCGGGCTCGCGTCCGGCTGCACGCCCGCGTCGTTCCCGGCGTTCGGGCGCGACTCCGGCGACCGTCACGCACTGTTCCAAGATCACCTGCAGGTGCTGCTCGACGCGCTCGAGGGCCGCGGGGTGCGCGGCACGGGGTCGCGCATCTACCCTCCGGCCGACGGGCTCGCGGCGCGCATCTGGCAGGGCACGTTCTCGGTCTCGGGCGGCGCGCGCATCGGATCCCGCGGCGACGGCCTCCTGCTCTCCCGCACCCAGCCGCGCCCCGACACCGCGCCCGACGCGCCGCTGCACGAGCTGCAGCTGCCGATCATCGCCGCCTACCGGGAGGCGCTGCCCGCCGGCGCGCCCGAGCGGATCCTCGCGTCCCGGACCGCGCTCGTCGTGGATCCGTCCGACCGCGCCGCCGCGCGCGAGCTCGCCGAGCCCGCCCTCCGCCGCTTCGCCCGCAGCGTCATCGGCGAGCGGGCCGACGCGCTCGCCCTCGACGGGGTGCTCCGCGTGACCGACACGCACCTGGGCACGGTCGACGAGGTCGTCGACGGCCTCGCCGCCGACCGCACCCTCGACCCGGCGACCGACGTCTCGTTCCAGGTGCACTCGATCCCGGCCACGCACGCGCTCACGCTGCGGAGTCTCGAGCTGCTGGGCGCGGAGGTCGCGCCCCGCCTCGGGCTCGCGACCGCCGCCGCAGCCGCCGACGCGCTGCGCGCCGCCCACCTGCCCGCACCCACTCCGATCCTCGCTGGAGGAGCCGCATGACCCACCCCGCCGACGTCATCGACCTCCTGGCCGGCCTCGCCCCCGACCACCCCATGAGCCGCATCCGCGACCTCCGTCCCGCCGCCCGCGCGAACGCGCAGCGCAGCTTCGAGGCGCTGCTCGAGCCCGCGGTTCCCGGCGCGTTCACGTACGCCGAGCGGTACGCGGTCGCGGCCTTCGTCGCGCGGCTGCACGGATCCGACCGCGCCGCCGCCTTCTACGCCGACCTCCTCGGCGACGCCGACGCGTCGCTCGTGCCGGTCGTCGACCGGGCCGCGCGCGACGGCGCGACCGCGGGGCCCACGGGCGCGTACCGGGAACAGGGCCTCGTCGCCGAGAGCGTCGGCACGGATCCGTGGACCCCGGACGCCGCCACGCGCGACGCCGTCGGCCCGCGCCTCGCCGCCGCCCTCGCCCACGCGCACCTGCTGGTGATCCGGCCGCGCGAGTCGAGCCCGGAAGCCCTGCGCGCGCTCGGCGCCGCCGGGTGGACGCCCGACCAGATCGTGAGCCTGTCGCAGCTGATCGCATTTCTCGCGTTCCAGCTGCGCGTCGCGTGGGGCCTGGCCGTCCTGGCCGCGGACCCCGCCGTCGCGTCGGCCGCCGTGTCCGCGGATCCCGCCCGCACCGCATCCAGCGCCGACCCGGCAGGAGCCGCCGGATGACCGTCACCGACCCCGTCACCGACCCCGTCGACCTCGCCCGACCCGACGCGTTCACGCAGGAGGGCCTCGGCTGGGTGCCGTGGCTCGCGCCCGTCGACGAGGCCGACCTCGACGACGCGCAGCGCGCCGCCCTCGTGGAGCCCGCCCGCGCGCGCATGCCGTACTTCCGACTGCTGGCCCGGGACCCCGCCGCGCTCGAGGCCCGCACGCTCACCGACCTCGACGTCTTCCACAACCCGGACGGCGGGATCGGCCGGGCCGAGCGCGAGCTTGCCGCCGCCGCGACCTCCCGCGTCAACGGTTGCGTCTTCTGCGCGTCCGTGCACGCGGCCGCCGCCACGCGCTTCTCCGGTCGCGGCGACGACGTGCAGCGCCTCCTCGACCAGGGCAGGGGCGCGCCGCTCGGCGACGACCGGTGGGACGCCGTCGTCGCCGCCTCGGTGGCGCTCGCCGCGACGCCGCTCGCCTTCGGATCCGCCGACGTCGCCCGCCTCCGCGCGGCAGGCCTCGACGACGTGGCCGTGGTCGACGTCATCAACGGCGCCGCGTTCTTCAACTGGGCGAACCGGCTGATGTTGTCCCTCGGCGAGCCCGAGGTGCCCGCATCCCGGCGCGGAGCGGGCACGTGAGCGGTGTCCCCGTACCCGCCGTCCCGTCGCTCCTCGACCACGTCGTCATCGCGGGGCCGGACCTCGCGGCGCTCGTCGCGGGATTCGCCGACCGCACGGGCATCGTGGCGGAGTCCGGCGGCGTCCACCCCACCGGTACCGCCAACGCGTTCGTCGCGTTCACGGTCGCCGGCGTGCGCGGCCCCCGGTACCTCGAGCTCATCGGGCCGGACTTCGCCCGCGTCGACCGCGCCCTGCCGACGCGCTTCGGCATCGCGGACGTCGCGGCGGCCGCCCGGGCGCGCGGCGAGGATCCCGGCCCGGTCGCCGACCTGTCCCGGCGTGCACCCGTCGGCGCGCTCCTCGCGTGCCGGCTCACGCACCCGCGCGGCGCCCGGCCGGACGTGCCGTTCCTCATCGACTGGGGATCGACGTCGAACCCGGAGACGACCATCGGACCGGCCGTCGAGCTGCTCGCGTTCACGCAGACCGCGGTGGATCCCGCACCCACGGAGGCCGCGCGCGCCGCGCTCGACCTCCCGCCCGGAGCCCTCGCGGCCCTCGTCGTCGATCTGCGCGACGGCTACGCCCTGCGCGTGCGCGCGGCGGACGGGACGCCGGTCGACCGCTGACCGCCGCCGTCCGCGGTCAGCGGAGGAGGGGGTGGACCCACGGCCCATCCCCTCCCGGATGCGCGGCGGATCTACCCCTCAGCGGGCTGGATGCGCGCGGCGCCGTCGTACGCCGTGTGCTCGTTGGCCTGCCAGATCGGCCCGAGGATGTGCGAGTAGTCGTCGTAGCGCGCGTCCTCGTCCGCGTACTGGGCGCCGTTCGCATCGTCGCCCGCGAAGATCGGCCCGCCGGAGACGCCCTCGTTCATGTCGCACGGGAGGTTGATCTGGTCGGCCGACTCCCTCTGGAACACGCCGCGGCAGCGTTGCAGGGACTCGCCGTCGAAGCGGCGCGCGGCCGGGTAGCCGTACACGGTCCCCTCCTTGACGAGGGGCTGGTCGAAGAGGACGGGTGAGGCCCCGACGACGCTCTGGATGTTGCGCCCGTCCGCGTCGAGCGCGACGACCTCGAAGCCCGCGTCGTCGCCCAGGTCGTCGTTGTCCTCCGTGTAGCCGCCGGCGACGACGCCTCCCACGACGGGCCAGGTGCCGTAGTCGCCGTCGTGGTCGCCGTCGTGGTAGCCGGGGACGAAGACGGCGTCGGTGGCGAAGGCACCCTTCGCCGTCATGCAGTGCGCGGCGGTGGCCACGGTGGAGCGGTTCGCCGCCTTCACGACGTTGGCGCTGCACGCGTAGTCCTGGCCGTTCAGCGTGTAGAAGATCCTGCCGATGTGCGACACGGGCGTGACGCGCTGCGCGATCGAGATGGGCGGTGCGGCGGTGGCGGCCGACGCGGCGAGGGGCTGGGCAGCCGGTCGGCTCGACGGGCCGGAGGACGTCGGCACCGCGTCGTCGTCGGCGGCGGCGGACGCCAGGGATGCAGCGGCCATGCGCTCCGGCGTCCAGTGGGCGCGAGCCCGGGCCGTCGCATCGGGAGAGCCCGTCTCCGGGAGAGTGACCGGCGCGCGGACGATCTCCGAGGTGGATGAGCGCGTGTCCGCGGGGGCGGTCGCCGCCAGCGCGGCGGGGGCGGCGCCCGAGAACAGCGCTGCGGCCCCGGCGAGGGCGAGGGCGGAAATGCGGAGGCGACCGGGTCGTGGAGCGGGGACGAGGGATGGCATGACGTTCCTTTCGAGATGCGGGTCGAAGGCGAGTGCCGTGGCGCGTCACGGTAGAGCGACCTCGCATCCGGCGGGCTGTCGACTGCACAGAGGCCGTGCATCTGCCCGACGTCGCCGCAGAGGCCCCGCGCTGCCCTACCGGACGGTCGCGCGCTCGCGCTCCCGGCCGCCCGCCCCCGCGGCACCGGCCACCGCGACCGCCGGGTGCACGGCGTCCCGCTCGTCGTCCGCCGCCGCCGCCCGTCGGGCCGCGATCGCCTCCCGTGCCGGGTCCTTCGCCGCGAGCGCCGCCGCGATCGTCAGCACCGCGTACAGCCCGATGTAGGCGCAGAGGATCCACGGGGATCCGCCGCCCCACTGCAGGAACAGCACCGCGAGCAGCGGCGTGAGGCCGACGGAGAAGATGCTGCCGACCTGATAGCCGAGCGAGACGCCGCTGTAACGGACGCCGGTCGGGAACTGCTCCGCGAACCACGCGGCCTGCGGCCCGTAGATGGAGTCGTGGAAGACGTTCATGCCGAGCGCGAAGACGAGCGGCAGGAGCAGCAGCGGGCCGGAGTCGAGGAACGCGAAGAACGGCCAGATGAGGATCCCGATGCCGGCCGTGCTCGCGATGGTGAGGCGGCGGCGGCCGACGCGGTCGGAGATCCAGCCCCAGAGGGGAGTGGTCAGCACGCTCAGCGCCGACACGATGAGCACCGCCGTGAGCGCGCTGCCCGAGTCACCGCGCTTCTCGCTGAGGTAGGAGAGCGTGTAGACGGTGAGGATCGAGTAGAGCGCGGGCTGCACGAGGCGGAGGCCCGCGGTGATGAGCACGGCGTGCGGGTGCCTGCGGAGCACGACGCCGAGCGGGAAGCGCTCGACATCGCCGGCCGCCGTGATCTCCGTGAACTCGGCGGCGTCCTCCACGCGCAGGCGGATCACGAGGCCGACGCCCACGAGCACGGCGCTGAGGAGGAACGGCAGGCGCCAGCCCCAGGCGAGGAACTGCTCCTCGCCGAGCGTGAAGCGCGTCGCGGCGAAGACGGCGGTCGCGAGGAGCATGCCGCCCGCGGAACCCATCTGCGTGAACGCGCCGAAGAGGCCCCGGCGGTGGGCGGGGGCGTGCTCGACGGAGAGCAGCGCGGATCCGCCCCACTCGGCGCCCGCCGCGATGCCCTGCACGAGCCGCAGGAGCACGAGGCCGACGACGCTCGCGAGGCCGATGGTCGCGTAGGTCGGCAGGACGCCGATGAGGGTCGACGCGATCCCCATGAGCACGAGCGAGTAGACGAGCAAGCGCTTGCGGCCGATGCGGTCGCCGAGGTGCCCGGCGACGATCCCGCCGATGGGCCTGGCGAGGAACCCGACCCCGTACGCGGCGAACGACGACAGCAGGGCGACCGCGGGCGTCTGGTTGGGGAAGAACTGGCTGCCGAACACGAGCGCGGACGCCGTGGCGTAGAGGTAGAAGTCGTAGTACTCGACGGTGGTGCCGATGAACGACGCGGTGAGGACGCGGCGGCGGCGGCGGGAGACGTCGGCGGGGGCCTCGGGGGCGTCGGGAGCGGCGATCGGTGCGGCGGATGCGGCGGGCGGTGCGGTGGTCATGGGGTCTCCAGCGGTGCGGCTGCGGTGCAGGGGGAGCGAGCGGGGATCCGCCCGGGTGCCGCCCACCGTGTCCCGTGATCCCCCGGTCGGGGAAGAGCCGCGGTCACGCCGCGTAACGCGCCCCGGTAATCCCGCGTCACACGCGCCGTCCCGGATTCCGGCGCCTGGGAAAGCGAGTGGAATGGTTAAGGTCCGACGAGAGGATCCCCATGCCCGACGCCTGGCCCCCGCTCCGCTTCGCCGCCTTCGTGATGAACACGGCCAGCCACATCCAGCACGGCCTGTGGCGGCACCCGTCCGCGCGCCAGCACGAGTTCGACGACGTGCAGCTCTGGGTGGATCTCGCCAAGACGCTCGAGCGCGGCCGCTTCGACGCCATGTTCTTCGCGGACGTGGTGGGCCTCTACGGTCCGGGCGACGGCGCCTACGACGTCAACGCGCGCGAGGGCCTCCAGTTCCCGAGCAACGACCCGTCCGTACTCATCTCCGCGCTCGCCGTGAGCACCGAGCACCTCGGCTTCGCGTTCACGAGCTCGGTGCTGCAGGCGCACCCGTTCGACTTCGCGCGCAAGGTCTCGACGCTCGACCACATCACGAAGGGGCGCATCGCCTGGAACGTCGTGACGAGCGCGCTCGACGGCGCCGCCCGCAACTTCGGGCACGACGGACTCGAGGACCACGACGCCCGGTACGCCTGGGCCGACGAGTACCTCGACGTGGTCTACAAGCTGTGGGAGGGGTCGTGGGACGACGACGCCCTCCAGCGCGACAAGGAGCGGGGCGTGTTCTCGGATGCGTCGAGGATCCACCGCATCGACCACGAGGGTCCGCGCTACAAGGTCGCCGGGCCGCACCTGTCGTCGCCGTCGCCGCAGCGCACGCCGGTGCTGTTCCAGGCCGGATCCTCGCCCGTCGGCCGCCGCTTCGCCGCCCGGAACGCGGAGGCGCAGTTCATCCTGTCGTCGACCCCGGAGAAGACCCGCGCCCTCATCGAGGACACTCGGGCGCTCGCCGTGGACGCGGGCCGGCGGGCCGACGACCTCTCCTTCTGGCTCGGGCTCTCCTTCATCACCGGGAGCACGGAGGAGGAGGCGAAGCGCAACGAGGCCGAGATCGACGAGTACCTCTCGGCCGACGGCTTCCTCCTGCACTCCAACCTCGGCTTCGACCCGAAGACGGGCGAGCAGCTGGATCCGGCGACTCCGCTCTCGCAGGTCGAGACCCAGGCCGGGCAGAGCCACCTGAACTGGCTGCGCGAGGCGTCGCCCGACCGCGAGCCGACCATCGCCGACCTCGCCCGCCTCTCCGCGAAGCTCCGCGGCCGCGTCGTGGGCACGCCCGAGCAGATCGCCGACGTGCTCGCGGGCTGGCAGGAGGCGGGCGTCGACGGGATCAACGTCATCAACTGGACCCTGCCCGGCAGCTACGAGGACTTCGTCGACCACGTCACGCCCGTGCTCCAGGAGCGCGGGCTGCAGCAGAAGGAGTACGAGCCGGGGACGCTGCGGCACAAGCTCACCGGGCGCGACCGGCTGCCGGAGTCGCACCCGGCGGCGGCGTACCGGGGCGCGTTCTCGTGACGGGGGCCGCGACGGGCGCGTCCACCGCGGACCTGCGCGCCGAGTTCCTCCCGCTGTTCGACCGGATCCGCGACGGCGCCGTCGCCCGCGAGCGCGACCGGGAGCTCGCCCACGACGCCGTGGCGCTCCTCCGTGGGGCCAGGTTCGGGGCGATCCGCCTGCCCGTCGCGGACGGCGGGCGCGGCGCATCGCTGGCCCAGCTCGTCGAGCTGGTGGTCGAGCTGTCGGCCGCCGACGCGAACGTCGGGCACCTGCTGCGCGGCCACTTCGGCTACGTGGAGCTGGTGCTGCGCCGGCCGCCCGGGCCCGCGCGCGACGAGTGGATCCGCCGGATCGCAACCGGCGCGATCGTCGGCAACGCCACGAGCGAGCAGACCGGGAACACGCTCGCCGACATCTCCACGACGCTCCAGGAGCGCGACGGCCGCTGGATCCTCGACGGCACCAAGTACTACTCCACCGGCACGCTCTACTCCGACTGGATCTACCTCGCCGCGGGACGCGAGGCCGCCGACGGCGTCGAGCGCGTGACGCTCGCGATCCCCACCGACGCGCCGGGCGTCACCGCGGTCGACGACTGGGACGCGTTCGGCCAGACCCTCACGGCGAGCGGCACGACGACGTTCGCGGGCGTCGAGGTGGATCCGGCGACCGTCACCGCGTACCGCGAGGCACCGCTGAGCCACATCCAGGCCTTCTACCAGCTGTACCGCGTGGCGGTGCTGGCGGGAATCGCCGAGGAGGTCGAGCGCGACGCCGTCGGCTATGTGCGGAGCCGCACGCGCACCTACATCCACGCCACCGCCGCGCTCCCGCGGGACGACCCGCAGGTGCTCGATGTCGTCGGGCGGATCTCGGCGAGCGCGTTCGCCGTGCGCGCCACCACGCTGGCCGCGGCCGCCCGGCTGGACGACGCGGTCGCGACGGCCCCACCCGGCGACGCCCTCGACCGTCCGACGCTCGACGCCGCCGAGAACGCCGTCTACCAGGCGCAGGTGCTCGCGGTCGATGAGGTGCCGGCCGCCGCGACCCTGCTGTTCGAGGTCGGGGGAGCATCCGCCACGTTCCGCGTGCGCGCGCTGGACCGGCACTGGCGGAACGCCCGCGTCGTCGCGAGCCACAACCCGGCGATCTACAAGGCCCGCGCCATCGGCGAGTACGCGGTCGCCGGCCGCGGTCCTGTCGACGCGTGGGCCGCGTACGAGAAGGTGGGCGCGACGGCGTTCCCGCGGTGACGGCTCGCCTGCGCGGAAACGCGGAGCGCGGGACCAGCGGTCGGTGCACGGAGGAGCCGCCGTCGACCGCGGTGGTCTGACCGGTGACGGACGTGGATCCCGAGCCCACGAGGAAGACGGCGGGCGCGACCTGCGTGCGATCTGCGCGCGACGTGCGCGCGTCGTAGCCGACTCCGGGCAGGACGGCACCGAGGCCGGGTCACGGGCGCCGTCGGTGGAGGGCGCACGCGACCCGGCCTCGATCGGCCGACGGGGATCAGCCGACGCGGGACTGGGCCGTGCGGTACGCGGCCTCGATGACGCGGTCCCACACGGGCGCGACCACGAGCGGCTTCTCCTCCAGCCCGCCGGACAGCACGCTGTACTGACGCGCGCCCGGGCCGGATCCGTCGAACAGGGGGGCGCCGGACGCGCCCTCCTTCATGTCGCAGTCGAGCTCCTGGCCGCTCTGCCCCTCGAGGTGCGTGGCGCGGGCGATGCCACTGCAGAGGAACGGCGCATCGCCGGTGAAGCGGCCGCTGGCCGGGTACCCGATGATCGTCGTGTAGTGCGTCAGCTTCTGGTGGAACTCCACCGGGGAGGCGCCGACGGCCTCGGTGAGGGTGCGTCCGTCGGGGCTGCCGACCGTGAGGAAGGCGGTGTCGCGCGACGGATCCAGCGTCTCGCGCCAGCCCGCCGCGAGCGTCACCGAGGTGACCGGCCACACCGTGTACGGCTGGCCCTTCATGTACCCGGGCACGAACACCATCTTCGACGGGTCCTTGCCGGGGAAGGCGCAGTGGCCGGCGGTCGCGACGGTGAGGCCGTTCTCGGACTCGACGGCGTTGCCCGTGCAGCTGAACTCCTTGCCGTCGACGACGTACGCGACGATGCCGATGTGGGAGACGGGGTCGACCTGCTGCGCCACCGGGATGACGGGCTGGGCGCGGCGCTGGTCGCGGGCGGCGGAGGTGGTGAGCTCGTCCGCGGACGGGGTGTCGTCCGGCGAGGTCGGGGTGCCGGTCACGCGCGTGAGCTCGGGGGATCCCGCACCCTCGAGCCGCTCAGGCGTCCAGAAGGCGACGGCGTCCGCCGCCTCGGCGGCGGATCGCGTGACGGTCGAGGGGGCGGGCACGGCGTCGTCGGCGGTGGCGGACGACGTGGGCGAGACGGCGACGAGGGCGATCAGGCCCGCGGCCCCGGCGACCACGGCGAGGGCCGGGCGGCGGAGGAGCGTGCGGGCGAGGATCCGTGCGGCGGTGCGGGACGCGTGCGTCATGGACGGTCTTTCCGTTGGGGGAGCGGCCACCTGGCCGGCGGCCGAGGCACCGACGGTAGCCGTCGACGCCGCCTCCGCGCGCGGACGCCGAACAACCGGCTGGGCGGCCGACGCACATGCGCGGCGCGTCAGACTGGACGCATGACCTCGCGCCCCGCGTCCCTCCCGACCGCCGACCCGCGCATCGCCCCGGACGGCGGACGCAGCTCGATCCCGCGCACGCTCGGGCGGATCCTGCTCGGGCTCGTGCTGATCATGGCCGGCACCGGGCACCTGACGGTCGCGCGCGAGTCGTTCCAGGCGCAGGTGCCGACGTGGCTGCCGATGGATCCTGACTTCGTGGTCCTCGCATCGGGCGTGGTGGAGATCGTGCTCGGCCTGTCGCTCGTGCTCCTCGGCCGCTGGCGCGTCTGGGTCGGCCTCGTGGTCGCCGCCTTCTTCGTCGCGATCTTCCCCGGCAACATCTCGCAGCTCGTCACGCGCACGCCCGCGTTCGGCCTGGAGACCGACGCGGCCCGCGCGATCCGCCTCGTCTTCCAGCCGCTCCTCGTGCTCTGGGCGCTGTGGGCGACGGGCGCCTGGTCGGCATGGCGGAACAGGCGCGCCCGCCGCTGACCGGGGTCGGGCGGCGGGCGCGGGGCTCCGACGGGAGCGGCGTCACGTGCCTACAAGCTGAGCCGCAGGTGGTCGACGGCGCGCTGCGCGCCGGACGTGCGGTGCCCGACGCCGAACCAGGCGATCGCGCCGAGCACCGGGAAGACCACGACGGCCACGACCCAGAGGTCACGAGCGAGACCCGCGAGCGCGCGGTCGCGGACGACCTGCACGAGCGCCGTCACGATGAGCGCGACGTGGACGATGGCGAGCGGGGCGACGACGGCCCCGGCGATGAGCGCATCCGACATGCAATGCCCTCTCCGTGTGCGCGTGAATCGAACCTCCGCGCGTGCCACGCCGACCCGCGAGAGGAGGGCGGCCGTCGCGGCCTTCACGCCCGTCTCGATCGTGCCCTCCATGGTGGGCGCGAACTGCGGCGTGTGGTTGCCGGGCGGCGGGGTCTCGCCGCCGAACGCCGACGCCTCGACGCCGCCGAACGCCCAGTAGACGGTCGGCACGCCGATCGCCTCGCCGAGGATCCCGAAGTCCTCGCTGCCCATGATGGGCGGCGACTCCTTGACCATGTCCTCGCCGAGCTGCGCGGTGAGCGCCGCCACGATCCCGCGCGTCGCCTCCGGGTCGTTGCGGTTCAGCGGGAAGGAGACGATCTCCTCGATCACGGGCTCCGGCGCCCCGCTCGCGGCGGCCTCGGCCAGGATGATCCGCCGCACCGACACCAGCACGCGCTCCCGCACGGCCGGGTCGAAGGTCCGGATGCTGAGGCCCAGCACCGCGTGCTCGGGGATGATGTTCTCCTTCGTGCCCGCCTGGAACGTGCCGACGGTGACGACCGCGGCGGCCTGCGGATCCAGCTCGCGCGCGACCACGGTCTGCAGCCGCAGCACGATGGCGCTGGCCGCGACGATCGGGTCGATGGAGTTCTGCGGCTGCGAGCCGTGCGCGCCGCGGCCCTTCACGGTGACGCGCCACGAGTCGCTCATGCTCATGAACGCTCCCTCGCGGGTCGCGACCATGCCGACGGGGAGCGGGAAGACGTGCTGGCCGAGGATCACCTCGGGGCGCGGCGCGCGGTTCCAGAGGCCGTCGGCGAGCATGGCGCGGGCGCCCTAGCCGGTCTCCTCGCCGGGCTGGAAGAGGAAGACGATGGTGCCGGCCCACGCGGCGCGGTTCGCGGCGAGCGCCTGGGCGGTGGTGAGCGCGGCGGCGACGTGGAAGTCGTGGCCGCAGCCGTGCATCGTCGGCACCTCCTTCCCGGACGGGTCGATGCCCGTGTCGCGGCTGGCGTGCGCGAGGCCGGTCTCCTCGAGGATGGGGAGGCCGTCGGTGTCGGCGCGGAACGCGACCACGGGGCCGTCGCCGTTGCGGAGGATCCCGACCACGCCGGTGCCGCCCGATCGGAACGTCTCGGCGCCGATCGCCTCCATGTACGCCTCGATCGCGGCGGCGGTCGCGTGCTCCTGCATCGAGAGCTCGGGGTGCGCGTGCAGCGAGCGGAAGAGCTCGTGCGCGTCCCGCACGTCGTCGTCCAGCAGGGTGACACCGGGGTGCACGTCCATGGGGATCCTCCTCGGGTGTGGGTGGCGTCCCTCGTGGGGACAGGTGGATCCAGGCTATGCCCGGCCCTCCGCCGACCCGGAGCCGCCCGCGGCCGGGGGCGGTCCGTCGCACCTCCCGGCGTCAGTCCTCGACGTCCTGGCTGACGACGTCGCCCGAGGCCGCGTCGACGCGCACGGAGTGGGTGACGCCCGAGGCGTCCACGACGTCGCCCTCCCACAGGATCCGGCCGCCGTCCGCGTCGAGGCCGAGCTCGGTGAGGGTGCCCGCGACGGCGCCCGTCAAGGCGGAGGCGGCGTCCGCGTGGCCGATGCGCGCGCCCTGCAGGAGCGCCGCGGTGTCGGCGAGGTCGTCGGCGTCGTCCGCGTCGGCGACCGGGCCCGCCGTGACCGCGGATCCGTCGGCACCCGTGTGCACCTCGTGCTCGCGGCCGTCGGGCTCGGCGACGACGACCTCCCACGAGGTGCCGCCGGCCTCCTGGTCGACGGAGACGAGCGCGCTGCCGGGGACGGCGGCGATCGCGGTGTCGACCGCGGCGGCGAGGGCGCCGTCGGCGGGAGCCGGGTCGGCGTCGGATCCGGTGGACGGCGCGGCGGACGCAGAGGAGGATCCGGCGCCCGGGGCGGACGCGGGCGCGGTGCCCGGCTGGGAGCATCCGGCCAGGGCGAGGCCGCCGATCAGCGGCAGGGCGAGCACCAGGGCGGCGCGGCGGACGGTGGTCGATGCGGTGTGCGTGGTCATGCGCCCACGATGCCGGGCGGCACCTTAACCGGACCCTAAGCGCGCTTCGGCCGAGCGGGCGTCGACCGCGCGGACGTCACTCCGCGGACTGCTCCGCCGGCAGGCGCAGCGCGACGCGGGCGCCGCCGCCCGGTGCCGCATCCACGGTCGCGGATCCGCCGTGCGCCTCCGCGACCTCGCGCACGATGGCGAGGCCGAGCCCGGATCCTCCCGAGTCGCGGTCGCGCCCCTCGTCGAGGCGCACGAAGCGGTCGAGCACGCGCTCGCGTTCGCCCGCGGGGATCCCGCACCCGTCGTCGTCGACCGTGAGCACGACACCGCCGTGGCCCGCCGTCGTGGACACGGTCACCGTCGTCGCCGCGTGCCGGGCGGCGTTCTCCACGAGGTTCCGGACGGCGAGCGCGAGGAGCCGGGCGTCGCCGGAGACGCGACAGGCGGTGATCCCCGCTCCGTCGACCCGCACGTCCGCCCGCCCGCGCAGCCGCGCGACCTCCTCCAGCGCGACGTCGTCGAGGTCGACGGGGCGGCGGTCGAGCGCCGCACCGTCGTCGAGGCGGCTGAGAACGAGGAGCGCGTCGACGAGGTCCTGCTGCCGCCCGCCCTCGGCGAGCACCACGTCGGCGAGCTCGGCGAGGCTCGTCCGGTCGGGGTACATGCGGGCGAGCTCGGCATGCTGCCGCACGGTCGCGAGCGGGGAGCGGAGCTCGTGCGACGCGTCGGAGACGAAGCGCCGCTGTGCCGTGCGGGACGCCTCGAGCCGGGCGAGCATGCCGTTGAGCGTGCGCGCGAGCCGGTCGACCTCGTCACCCGTCCCGGGCTCGTCGATGCGCGCGTCGCCCGCCGCGGAGCCGATGGCCTCGGCGTCGCGGCGGATCCGCTCCACCGGCCGCAGCGCCCGGCCCACGACGACCCACGCCAGCAGCGCCATGAGCGCGACGACGACGGGCACGGCCACGAGGAGCAGCCGCACGACCGCCGCGACCGCCTCGTCGGCCTCCTCGAGGGATGCCGCGACGACGACGGTCACGCCGCCCGCGTCCTCGACCTCGCCCGCGACCACGAGCCGCCGCTCCCCGTCGACGACGACGTCGTCGGCCCGGTCGTCGACGTGCAGGGGCGGGCCGTCGGCGTCCTCGCCGTGCGCGATGACGCGGCCGTCGCCGTCGAGCACCTGCACGAGGTCATCGTCACCGAGGTCCGTCACCGCCTGCGGACCACCCGCGGCGACCGCGTCGGCGACCGTCTCGAGCGTGCGCCCGGCGGCCTCGCGGACGCCGTCCTCGAGGGATCCGCGGAGCACCACCGCGAACGCGACCGCGCCGAGCGCCCCGAGCACGAGCGCGATGAGGGCGACCGCGGTCGTCGCCCGGACACGGAGCGAGCGGCGTCGCCGGCTCGGCTCACACATCGGATCCGCCCAGACGGTACCCCGCGCCGCGCACCGTCTCGATGGTCGAGGTGCCGTACGGCCGGTCGAGCTTCCGGCGCAGATGCGCCACGTACACCTCGACGATGGACGGGTCGCCCTCGAAGTTGTCATCCCAGACGTTCGCGACCACCTCGCGCTTGGACACGACGCGCCCGGCGTTCCGCGCGAGGAACTCCAGGACCGCGAACTCGCGGCTCGTCAGGTCGATCTCCTGGCCGGCGCGGGTGGCGCGGCGGGGGCCGGGGTCGACGACGAGGTCGCCGATGCGGTGCGCCACCGGTCGGGCGGGCGCTCCGCGACGCACGAGCGCGCGGATCCGGCGACCAGCACGGGGAACGCGAACGGCTTGGTGACGAAGTCGTCCGCGCCCGCCTCGAGCGCCTCGACCTCGTCCCAGTCGCCGTCCTTGGCGGTGAGGATGAGCACGGGCGTCCAGATCCCCTCCTCGCGAAGCGCTCGGCAGACGGCCCAGCCGCTCATGCCGGGCAGCATGAGGTCGAGGAGGATCGCGTCGTAGCGGTTCTCGCGCGCCCACCACAGCCCGTCGACGCCGTCGTGCGCCACGTCGACCGCGAATCCCTCGGCCTGCAGCCCGCGGCGGATCCCGTCGGCCAGCCGCCGCTCGTCGTCCACCACGAGGATCCTCATCCGACCACCGTGCCAGACGCGTCGGGCCGACGGGGCACGGGGGCGGTCGGGCCTCAGCCGAGGTCGACGCCGCCGCCCGCCGGCCGCGCGGGAGGATCGACGAGCGACGGGTCGCGGATGATGCCGATCGGCGTCGTGTCGAGCCGCACCGACTGCACGACCACGCGCTTCGCCCGGCGGCGCAGGTGGCGACGCGCCTGCGGCGTCGCGAGCAGGCTGCCGAGCACGAGGCCCGCGCCGATCGCGAGGGTCGTCGCCATCGCCCCGACGAACGCGCCCGTCGCCCCGGACGTGCCGGCCATCGAGTTGAGCAGCGCCGAGGCGACCGCGAGCGACGGCAGCAGGGATCCGCAGAAGGCGGGCACCGCTATCGCCGTGGCCGACACCCGGACGCGCGCCGCGACCACCGTCCCGAGCGCGCCGAGCAGCGTCGCCACCAGGAATGTCGCCGCGAGCAGCGGGATGCCGGCCGCCTTGAGGATCCAGAGCGACACCGTGCCGACGAGCGCCATGCCGATCGCGACGGGCATCACGCGCGCGTTGGCGCCCTGCGTGATACCGGTGGCGCCGGCCGCGAAGAACGTGGTGATGAGGAGCATCCAGAGGGGGAGCGCCCGCAGCGTGATGTCGGTGGGATCCACCTCGATGTCGACGCCGGCCGTGAGCGCGAGGCCGCCCGGGATGCCGACGGCGATGCCCGCGACGATGAGCACGATGATCATGGCCCGCGACAGCGCCATGGCCCGGAAGCCCGAGATGGCGTCCTGGGCCCAGGTGACGATGGTGACGTGGGGGAGGATCAGCACCACCACGGCCGCGACCATCGCCGCGGCGCTCCCCGCGGGCATGACGCCCGACCAGATCGCGAGCGTGCCGACGGCCGCGACGATCGCGGACTGCACGGCGACCACGAAGAACGGCGGGATGCCGCGGCGGGAGAGCTGCCGGCCGAGCACCATGGCGCCGATCATCAGCAGGAACGCCCCGACGGCGCCCGGGAGGGAACCGCCCGCCTGCAGCGAGACGGAGACGCCGAACAGGCCCATGGCGGCGTCCGTGATCCACGACGGCCAGCGGGGCGGCGACTTCAGCACCTCGACGAGGCCCTCGACCGCGCTCGTCATGTCGCGGTCGTCGTGGAGCAGCTCGTCGACGATCTGGTACACGAGCGAGAGCCGGTGCAGGTCGCTGCCCTCGGCCGTGACGACGCGCAGCTTCACGAGCGGCGGGCCCTCGAGCGGTGCGTACTGGATGGTGATGGCCGTGCCCGTGATGTCGAGCTCCAGCGGCGCGAGGTTCCACTTCGTGCTCACGGCGACGATCGCGATCTCGACCGCCCGCACGTCGGCGCCGGAGGCGAGCATCACCTCGCCGAGGTCGAGGCAGAAGTCGACGATCTGGCGCGGGGAGTAGAGGTCGCCGAGGCGGCCGTGCGCGGGCTCGGTGCCCTCGTAGATGGTGGCGCGGAGGCGGGCGCGGACGTCGCGCATCTCCTGCGGGTTGACGCGGCGGCGGCGCTGGCGCGGCGGACGCGCGGCTCCGGGATCCCGGCGGGGGCGCCGCGGGTCGCCGGGCGGCGGGGTGGTGCTCAGCGCGATCAGCGCTCCGTTCGGTGGCCGGCCCGCGTCGAGCGGGGGCGGATGGTGGTTCGTCCCCACCCTAGGTGCCGGGTCGGGGGACATGCGCGCGCGGCGCCCGACCGGGGGTCGGACGCCGCGCGGGGCGAGCGGGGTGGATCAGCCCTTGGGGCAGGAGCTGGTCGACGCGCTGATGGGACCGCCGACCTTCGGGGCCGGGCAGATGTACTTCGCGTAGGCGCTGTTCCCGTCGAGGTAGCGCTTGAGGAACGCCGTGACCGCGTTGCGGATCGTGGCGACCGGCACGTGCTCGCCCGCGGCGTGGCCGAGGCCCTTCAGCTCCAGGTACTGCTTCGGCGTGCCCGCCGGGATGGAGTCGTACGCGGGCTTGCCGAAGTCCTTCGGGATGGCGACGTCGTCCTTCTGGCCGGTGATGACCAGGGTCGGTGTCGTCAGCCTCGGGTGCGTCGGGGTCGTCGTGTTCGGGGCCGTCGCGGGCGGGAAGTCGAAGGGCATGAGCCCGATCGCGGCCGTGATCGACGGGCGCGACTGGGCGGCCTGCGTCGTGCCGCCTCCGCCGAACGAGTAGCCGATGAGACCGACGTCGTTCGCGGACACCTACGACCTCACCGCGCTCTGGCCGGTGAGGTGATCCGCCGCGGCGAGGATCTCGGTAACGCGCTGCTCGGGAAGTCGCCCGTGTCCAGCGTGTCGATGGCGAACGCGACGAAGCCCTGCGAGGCGACGAGCTCGGCCATCTCCTTCTCGTCGGCGTTCGTGTCCGTGAAGCCGGGGTGATGACGACGGCGCCGAGGACGGGCTCGCCCGCATCCTGCGGCGTGGAGATGACGCCGCCGCCGAATGCCGTGATGGCCGTCTTCGGGACGACCGTGGTGCGCACCGCGAAGGGCGCGTGGTGGTGGGCCGCGGCGTGGGCGGGCGCCGCGTGGTGGGCGGGGGCGGCCTGGGCGGCGGTGGCGATCGCGAGGGTGGCGACGAGGGCGAGCGCGGCGACGACCGCAGGATGCGAGCGGAGCGCGGAGGGTATGACGGGCATGGGCGTCCCCTTGGTCGAAGGGCGGGAGCCCGCGGCGGTCGCCGCATACGGAGGTTCGTCAGCACATCAGGAGCGCGCGACCCCGGCCCCTGTGCCGTCCTCCCCAGCCGCGCCGCCCGGGGATGATCCGCGCGCGGGACGCCACAGATCCCGTGCGCGCGACGCCGCCCGCGCGCGCGACGCCGCGCGGGACGAGCGGACGGATCAGCTCGTCGGGCAGGAGCCGGTCGACGGGGTCGGGGACGTCCGCGGCGCACGCCGCCGGACGAGGCGTCACGTCACGTGGGCGTCGCCGCCGCGGTCGTCGTGCGGCGTCAGAGGATCCGCTTGCCCGGGCCGAGCACGACGTCGGGCCCGAGCCCGGCGTCGACGACCACCGGCACGTCGGCCGCTGCCTGCGTGCCCTCCGGGACCCACATGCGGTCGCGTGCCACGAGGATCACGAGGCCGTCGACGTCGCCGACCGCGGCGAACCCGTCTGTCGCGAAGCCGCCGTAGGGGTGCAGCCCGGCCTCCTCTAGAAGCCCGACCGCGGCGGGCACGTCGTCGACGACGACGCCGACCTCGCTCACCGCGACGATGTCGGACGCCCGGAACCGACCCGTCGGCAGGCCGTCCGGGGCGAGGGCGCGGCGTTCGATCAGCTCCAGCCCCTGCGCGTCGGGCCCGCGGAAGTAGACCGAGCGTGAGTCCCAGGTGCCGGGCCCCGCGAACTCGTCGCAGCCGTCGGGCGCGATGACCTCCGCGCGCTCGCCGAGCCACGCCCGGGCGGCCGCGAAGGTGCCCGTCGGGATCGTGAACGCCAGGTGGTGCGCGCCGCTGTAAGCGGGGTCGTGCACGAAGCGGAGTCGCGACGGGCCGATCTCCACCTCGACGGCGTCGTCGGTGATGCGCACCGGGAAGCCGAGCGCCCGGTAGGCGTCGGCGACCTCGGCGGTGTCGCGGGCGGGCAGGGTCACGGCGCGGATGATCATGCGCCGATCCCAGCACCTCAAGCGAACTTGAGGTCAAGCGCAGGCGACGCCTCAGTCGAGCAGCTCCCGCACGTGCGCGAGCGAAAGGCGGGCCGCGACCGCGATGCGGTGCTCGTCGAGCCCCGCGGCGTGCGCCGCGCGCACCGCGTCCCCGAGCGCGGCGGCGGACGCGGCCAGACGGTCCGACGCCCCCGCGAGCCGGGCGACGTGGACATCGTGCTCGGGATCCGCGACGGGCGGCCGCGCGCCCATGTCGATGACCCAGTCGGCGTCCGGGTGCCGGGCCTCGAGCACCAAGCGGCGCACCGCGGGTAGGTCCGGCGCCGACCAGGCGAGGTCGCCGAGATCCGCGAGCGCCACCCAGCGCAGCTCGTCGTGGTCGGTGCTCGCGGTGGGGAGCGGGCCGACGGGATCCGCCCGGTAGCAGGCGAGGTCGACGACGCGCTCGCCCACGGGCACCTCGGAGCGGTCGACGAGCGCGCCGACCGTCACCTCGACGCCGAGCTCCTCGCGGATCTCCCGCGCGAGCGCCGCCTCGGGCGTCTCGCCCGGCTCGACCTTGCCGCCCGGGAACTCCCACGTGCCCGCGCCCTCCTTGTGCGCCGCGCGGCGGCAGGCGAGCGCCCGCCCGTCGCGGATCAGCACCGCCGCCACGACCTCGAGTCCCGCCATCCGTGCCTCCCGTCGGCGTCGCCAGCCGCCTCGACGCTACCGGCCCGTCCGACCGCGCCCGGGCGGGCCGGACCCGGCCTGTACCGTGGGACATCCGGCATCCGCCGCGACGAGAGGCACCACCCGTGAAGATCAGCCACCAGCGCCACTTCGTGGTCGCGGCCGAGGTGCTGCACCTGCCGAAGGCGGCGGATCAGCTCGGCATCTCGCGCGCGAAGCTCGCCTCATCCATCCGCGCGATCGAGGAGCACTACGGCAGGTCCGTCTTCGATCCGCAGAGCACGGAGACGCGCCTGACGAAGACCGGCCGCCTCGCCTACGAGGAGGCGCTCGAGGAGCTCGCGAAGCCGTCGACCCCGCCCGAGGCGCCGAAGCCGCCGGCCGGCGGGAAGGCCAAGGCCTCCAAGGGCCAGGGTCGCGCGCCCGTGGTCAAGGGCCAGCCCAAGCCGTACAAGCGCACGCAGGGGCGCTGAAGCGCGCGCAGGGGCGCTGACCCGACCGGATCAGCGCCCCTGCGACGGGTGGTGCGTCCTACTTCTCGAGGAACTCCAGCACGGCCTGGTTCCACTCCTCGGGGTGGCTGACCGTGACGCCGTGCGGGGCGTCCTTCACGACGTGCAGCTCGGAGCCGGCGATGGCCTGGTGCGTGCGCGCGCCGGATCCCTCGAACGGCACGGTCGCGTCGCTGTCGCCGTGGATGACGAGCGTCGGCACGGTGACCTTGGTGAGGTCGTCGCGGAAGTCCGTGGTCGCGAACGCGGCCATCGACGCGAGCGCCGCGTGCTTCTTCGACTGGTGCGCGAGCGCGATGGCCTCCTGGCGCTCGGCCTCGGTGACCTTGAGCACGCCGTTCGCGGAGTAGAAGCCGGTCGTGAACTCGTCGTAGAAGGAGTCCTCGTCCTTGGTGAGGCCGGCCGTCATCTCGGCGGCGGCGTCCTTCGTGAGCGGGCCGTCCGAGTTGTCGTCGGTCTTCTCCAGGTACGGCGGCACCGCGGAGGCGAAGACGACGCTGTGCAGGCGCGCCTCGCCACGGGTCCCGATGTAGCGGGCGATCTCGCCGCCGCCCATCGAGAAGCCGACGAGCGTGACGTCGACGAGGTCGAGCGCGGTGAGCACCGCGTCGAGGTCGGACGCGAAGGTGTCGTAGTCGTAGCCGGTGAGCGGCTTGTCGCTCCGGCCGAAGCCGCGGCGGTCGTACGTGATGACGCGGTAGCCGGCGGCCTCGAACGCGGGCACCTGCTTGCTCCAGGACTCGCCCGACAGCGGTCAGCCGTGGATGAGGACCACGGGGCGTCCCGTGCCCCCGGTGTCGTCGACGTGCAGGTTGGTGTCCTTCAGGAGCCCGTGGTGGGCGGTGATCTCGGTCATGCGGTCGTCCTTCCCTCAGTGATGAGTTCGTGCACTACATATTTGCTTCGGAGTCGTGCGCGGTGCGGTGCGGTCCGGGGATCACCCGCCGCCGGCACGCGGGCGCGGGCGGCAGGATGGACCCATGCCCCGAGCCAACTCCTCCTACCGTGCCGCCCGTGACCTCCTTCAGGAGATGCGCACCGACCGGACATCCGCGGTCGAGCGCTTCCGCTGGCCCGACGTGGGCGAGTCCTTCAACTGGGCGGTCGACTGGTTCGATGGCATCGCGCGCGGGAACGACCGGGTGGCGCTGCACGTCGTGGCGGGCGACGGGTCCGAGCGCCGCCTCACCTTCGACGAGATGGCGACGCGCTCCGACCGCGTCGCGACGTGGCTCGTCGCCCGCGGCGTCCGGAAGGGCGACCACGTCATGCTCATGCTCGGCAACCGGGTGGAGCTGTGGGAGACGATGCTCGCGATCATGAAGGCGGGCGCCGTGATCCTGCCGACCTCGACCGTGCTCGGGTCCGCCGACCTCACGGACCGCGTCCTGCGCGCGGGCGTGCGCCACGTCATCGCCGACCTCGCGCACACCGCCGTGTTCGACGACGTGCCGGGGGAGTACGCGCGCATCGCGATCGGCGCCACGGGCGACACGTCCGTGCCCGACGGCTGGGCCGACTACCGCGACGCTGACGACGCGCCCGCCGACCGGGTGGGCGTCGCGGTCGCGTCCACGGATCCCGCGCTCGTCTACTTCACCTCCGGCACCACGAGCAAGCCGAAGATGGTCGTGCACACGCACGTCTCGTATCCGGTCGGGCACCTCACGACCGCGTACTGGCTCGGGCTGCAGCCGGGCGACGTGCACCTCGCGATCAGCTCGCCCGGCTGGGGCAAGCACGCGTGGAGCTGCTTCTTCGCGCCGTGGATCGCGGAGGCCACCGTCTTCGTGCACGACTACGCGCGCTTCGACGCGCACGCGCTCGTGGAGCAGCTGGACCGTGCCGAGGTGACGACGTTCTGCGCGCCGCCGACTGTGTGGCGCATGCTCATCCAGGCGGGGATCCGCGAGCGGCCCGGGCAGCTGCGGGAGATCATGTCCGCGGGCGAGCCGCTCAACCCCGAGGTCATCGCGCGCATCGAGGAGTGGTGGGGGCTCACCATCCGCGACGGCTACGGGCAGACCGAGACCACCGCCATCGTCGCGAACGCGCCCGGCGACGCCGT
Organism: Clavibacter sp.; assembly: GCF_014802555.1. Lineage (NCBI taxonomy): Bacteria > Bacillati > Actinomycetota > Actinomycetes > Micrococcales > Microbacteriaceae > Clavibacter > Clavibacter sp. Next base: position 38,906 of record NZ_JAAVCB010000026.1, read on the forward strand.
GGTCCCCGGCTCCATGGGCACGGCGCTGCCGGGCGTCGACGTCGTGCTCGTGGATCCCGTCACAGGCGAGCCCGCCGACGAGGGCGAGATCTGCCTCGACCTCGCCACGCGGCCCGTGAACCTCATGGCCGGCTACCTCGGCGACGACGCCCGCACGGCCGAGTCGATGCGGGACGGGTACTTCCACACGGGCGACGTCGCCCGACGCGACGCCGACGGCACCATCACCTTCATCGGCCGCACCGACGACATCTTCAAGTCCTCCGACTACAAGATCTCGCCGTTCGAGGTCGAGAGCGTCCTCATCGAGCACCCGGCGGTCGCGGAGGCGGCGGTGGTGGGCGCGCCGGATCCCGTGCGGCTCAACGTCGCGAAGGCCTACGTGCACCTCGCCGCCGGGTGGGAGCCCGACGAGGCGACCGCGCTCGCCGTGCTGAAGCACGCGCGCGAGCGGTGCCCGGCGTTCATGCGCGTGCGCCGCGTGGAGTTCGGCGAGCTGCCGAAGACCGCGTCGGGGAAGATCCGCCGGGTCGAGCTGCGGCAGCGCGAGGTGGCCGCATCCGACGCCGGCGAGCGGCTCGACGGCGAGTGGCGCGACGACCAGTTCCCGGGGCTGCGGGCGCGCTGACCGCGCGTCGGCGGCGCGTCTCCGGCCGGCCGTCGGGCGGTGACGGGAGCGGCGCCCGGCGGCCGGTAGCATCCCGTCATGCCCCTCGCCTCCCCGCCCGCCCTCGAGCCGCGGCGGGCCGCCCGGTGAGGGAGAACCCGTCGTACGCCCTCGAGGACGTGGCCGAGATCCGTCGGCTCGTGGACGAGAACCCGTGGGCCACGATCGTCAGCGGCACGGGCGCGGGGCTCGTCGCCTCGCACTACCCGGTGCTGCTCGATCCCGACCGCGACGACCTCACGCTCCTCACCCACGTCGGCCGCCCCGACGAGCGGATCCACGAGCTCGGCCAGCGCGACGGATACGACGGCGAGGTCCTCGTCATCGTCCAGGGCCCGCACGGCTACGTGTCGCCCGGCTGGTACGACGCCGACCCCGCCGTGCCCACCTGGAACCACGTGTCAGCGCACCTGACGTGCCGGGTCGAGATCCTCTCGCCCGAGGAGAACCTGCGGGTGCTCGGGCAGCTGGTCGACCGCTTCGAGGACCGCATGCCCGAGCCGCGCCGCATGGAGGGGACGCTCGAGGACGCGGCCTACGCCGCCCGCATCAGCGCCGGCACCGTCGGCCTGCGGCTCGTCGCCACGCGGTTCGTCGCGAAGGCGAAGCTCAGCCAGGACAAGCCGCCGCACGTGGTCGAGCGCGTGCTCCACGAGCTGGAGCACGGCGCGGAGTACCCGAATCCGGCGCTCGCCGCGGAGATGCGGCGCGCCCGAGCCCGGGCCGAGGGCGGCTCCGCCGGGGCCGACGCGTGAGCGGCCTGCTCCTCGCGGGCGGCCGCCTGCCCGGATCCGACGCGCCCGTCGACGTGCTCGTCCGCGACGGCGTCATCGCGTCCGTCGGCCCGGCCGGATCCGCGGACGCGACCGGCGTCGAGACCCGCGCGCTCGACGGCCGGTTCGTGATCCCGGGCCTCTGGGACAACCACGTGCACTTCACGCAGTGGACCAAGGTGTCCCGCCGCCTCGACCTGTCGCGGGCGTCGTCCGCGGCGGAGGCCGTCGCGCTGGTGCGGGACGCGCTCGCGGCCCGCGCGGCCTCGGCTGGATCCGGCGCCGTCATGAGCGCCGGCACCCCCGAGGCGCTGGTCGGCTACGGCTTCCGCGACGGCCTCTGGCCCGACCTCCCGACGAAGGACCTCCTCGACGCCGTCGCGGGCGACACCCCCGTGCTCCTCGTCAGCGGCGACCTGCACTGCTGCTGGGCGAGCTCGGCCGCGCTCGCGCCCCACGGCTACGGGGACCACCCCACCGGGCTCCTGCGCGAGGACGACTGCTTCGACTTCATGTACCGCGTGGAGGAGGGCGACGCGTCGTCGCTCGACGCGCAGGCCGTGCAGGTCGCCCGCGAGGCCGCCCGCCGCGGCGTGGTCGGCGTCATCGACCTCGAGATCGACTGGAACGCCGACCGGTGGCGCCGCCTCGCCGCCCTCGGGCACGACGCGCTCCGCGTGGAGGCCGGCATCTGGCCGCAGGACCTCGACCGGGCGCGCGACGCGGGTCTCCGCACGGGCGACGTGCTCGCGGGCACCGGCGGCCTCGTGCGCGTGGGACCCGCGAAGGTCGTCACCGACGGATCCCTCAACACCCGCACCGCGTACTGCTTCGACCCGTACCCCGACCTCGACGGCCAGGGCGGCGACGCGCACGGCGGCGCGTGCGGCCAGCTCTCCGTGCCGCCCGAGGAGCTGCGCGGGCTCATGGAGCGCGCCGCGCGGCAGGGGCTGCGGCCCGCGATCCACGCGATCGGCGACCACGCGAACCGGCTCGCGCTCGACGCGTTCGCGCACCTCGACCGAGTGCTCGGCGGCGCGCACCGCGACGCGGACGGGACCGCGGGATCCATCGAGCACGCCCAGCTGCTGACGCACGAGGACGTCGCGCGGTTCGCCGCGCTCGGCGTGGTCGCGGGCGTGCAGCCCGAGCACGCCATGGACGACCGCGACATCGCCGACGTCTACTGGGCCGGCCGCACGGCCCGCGCCTTCGCGCTCGCCGACCTCCGCGCGGCGGGCACGCGCCTCGCGCTCGGCTCCGACGCGCCCGTCGCGCCGCTGGATCCGTGGGTCACCATGAGCGCCGCCGTCGGCCGGTCGCGGGACGGCCGGGAGCCGTGGCACCCGGAGCAGGCCATCGACCGGGCCGCCGCGCTCGACGCCTCCGTCCGCACGCGCATGGCGCCGGGGGAGCGGGCCGACCTCGCGGTCGTGGAGCGGGATCCGCTCGCCGCCTCCACCTCCGCCGACGACCTCCGCGCGATGCGGGTGTCCGCCACGCTCCTCGGCGGCCGCCTCACGCACGACACGCTCGGGGGCTGACCGGCGGAACACCTCGCGGGCGGCCGGCGTTGGACCCACCATGAGAGCGATCACCTACACCCGCACGGGTGCCCCCGACGTCCTGCAGCCCGTCGACCGCGACGAGGTCGCCCCCGGCCCCGGCGAGGTGCGCGTCCGCGTCGTCGTCTCGGGCGTGAACCCCACCGACTGGAAGTCCCGCGACGGTGGAGCGCCCGGCCAGGAGCTGCCGTTCCCCGAGGTCGTCCCGAACCAGGACGGCGCGGGCGTCATCGACGCCGTCGGCCCGGACGTCACCGGCCTCGCCGTCGGCGACCGCGTCTGGATCATGCTGGCCGCCCACGGCCGCCCCACCGGCACCGCGCAGGAGAAGACCGTGCTGCCCGTCGACCGCGTCGCGCCCCTGCCCGACGGCCTCTCCTTCGACCTCGGCGCGAGCCTCGGCGTCCCCGCCGTCACGGCGCACCGCGCGCTCACCGTCTCCGAGGACGGCCCCTCTCGCCTCGCCCCCGGCGCCCTCGCCGGGAAGCAGGTGCTCGTCGCGGGCGGCGCCGGCGCGGTCGGCCACGCGGCCATCCAGCTCGCGCGCTGGGCCGGCGCCACAGTGATCACCACGGTCAGCTCGCCCGAGAAGGGCGCCCTCGCGACGGCCGCCGGCGCGCACCACGTCGTCGACTACAAGGCGGGCGACGCGGCGGCGGAGATCCAGTCCATCGCGCCCGACGGCGTCGACCTGATCGTGGAGGTCGCCCCCGCGCAGAACGCCGAGCTCAACCAGGCCGTCGCGAAGAACCGCGCCTCGGTCGCGGTGTACGCGAACAACGGCGGCGACACCGTCACCCTGCCCGTGGTGGACAGCTTCGTGAAGAACCTCCGGTACCAGTTCCTGCTGCTCTACACGGTGGGTCAGGAGGCGCTCGACGCCGCGCGCGCGGACATCCACCTCGCCCTCATCGACGGCGCGCTGCCCGTCGGCGAGGAGGCGGGCCTCCCGATCACCCGCTTCCCGCTCGAGCGCACGGCCGACGCGCACCAGGCGGTCGAGGACGGCGTGACCGGCAAGGTGCTGATCGACGTGACGCCGGCCTGATCCCCAGGGCCCTGACGACAGATGGCCGCACCGCCCTCGGGCGATGCGGCCATCGGCCTGCGAGCCACCGGTGGGCGGCGGCGGATGCGGACTACTCGGTGCCCGCCACCCGACGCCGCGGACGCGACTCGCGCGTCAGCAGACGCTGCATCACGAGCGGCGCGAGCGCGCTCGCGTTGAGGCAGGTGGAGATCAGGATCGTGATGGCGAGCAGGTTCGCCGGGATGTCCCACGCGTCGCCCAGCAGGTGCAGCGCGAGCACCCCGAGCGAGACGACGAGCAGCAGCCACGACGATCCGCGGAGCCACCGCGGGGTGCGTGCCCCCGCGAGGGCGACGACCGCCATGACGGCTGCGTTGGCGATGACGAGCGCGAGCGGGCCGGTCATGCCCGCCCTCCGCCTCGAGTGCGGTGCTTCCTGGCGTGACCGTTCATGATGTCGTCCCCCTTCGACGGGCCGGATGGCCTGCCTCGACTCTTCCGCAGGGGGAGCGTCGGGTGAAGTCGGCGCTATCGGGGACAAGCGTCATCCCGGGCGCGTCGTCAGCGGGCGGCGCGGGCCACGGGGGTCGCGCCGGAGAGGTCGAGCCCCACGTCCACGAGCTCCACGCGGCCCGCGAGCGCGCGGCCGGGCCCGCGCATGAGGCCGGGCTTGCCCGCGCCGAACGTGACCGTGACGTCGGCGGACAGCACGGTCGGATCCGGCACCTGGCCGTCGTCGCAGCCGACGCCGCTCGGGATGTCGCACGCGACGACCACCGGTCCGCCCGCGCCGAGGATCACCGGGAGGAGCGCGGCCACCACGCGGCGCGCCTCGCCGCGGAGGGCGGGGCTCGCGGTGGTGCCGATGCCGAGGATCCCGTCGACGACGAGCGCCGACGCGCGGGCGAGCGCCGCCACCTCCGCGTCGTCGAGCTCCTCTGCCGGCGTGATGGGCACGCCCGCCTCGGCCGCCCGCGCCGCGGCCCCGTGGATGCGCGACGCCGTGCGGATCACGCGCACGTCGCGCCCGTCCCGCGCGAGGTCGGCCGCGGCGAGCAGC
>NZ_JAAVCB010000027.1:0-33179 GCF_014802555.1 Clavibacter sp.
CCATGCGGGAGCCGCCACGGGGGCCGGCGCCCGGCCGGGAGTCCGCCCCGCCGGCCGCCCCGCCGCCGAAGACGCGCTGCATGAGGCCAGGATGCGCGGTCTCGCCGCGGGTGGCCGCGCGCGCGAGGTCGTCCGTCCCTCCGCTGCGCGGCCGCTCGTGCGCGGGCAGCTCCTCGGTGAGACGCGCCTGCACCAGATCGCGCTGCTCGGGCGTGAGGCGGGCGAAGGCGTCGCGGTGCACCTGCTCCAGCTGGTCCGGATCCGCCGTGCGCAGCAGGTAGTCGTACTTGCCGAGGGCGACGCGGTCGGCCTCGCTCGTGCGCGGGCGAGCGTCGGCGGTCGCGGCACGGTGCGGCGATGCGGTCGGCTGCGCCCGGGAGGTGTCGTCCCCTCCGAGGTGACCGGCGGCGGTGCGCACGAGTCCGCGCCAGTCCGTGCCGGATCCGGAGCCGGGAGCGCCGACCGGCCGCTGCTGCCGCCCGTCGCGGGAGGATGAGGAGGCGTTGCCGAGCGCTCTCGCGGCGGCACCCAGGAGCTTCGAGAAGTCAGGCATGCGTCCACTGTCGCGGATCCGCATGAGGAGAACCCGACAGCGCCTGCGGACGTCGACCGGAGCGCTCCGCCGCGGTGGTCGGTCCGCGGGCCGCCTGCCTCAGTCCCAGCTCGCCGAGCCCGGCGGGACCGCCGCCCGCGCGCCGCCACGCCAGCGCGCGATCGACTGCTCCACGTACTCGCCGACGAGAGCGGGCAGGTCGAGGCTCGGGTTGTGGATCCACTGGATCTCGAGCCCGTCGAGGATCGCGAGGAAGCACGCGGCCTCGTAGTCGAGCGTCGCGTCGTCCATCGGCGGCACCTGCCCGAGCGCGACGGCCTCGTCGATACGGCGGCGGATCTGGGCGATCGTGCGCGCGTACCGGCCGCGCATGTACTCGTGGGCGGGGTGGGTCGCGTCGCTGGTCTCGGTCGCGAAGGTCAGGTACAGCTCGAGGAAGCCGCGGTGCTCCACGTGGTAGCGCATCAGGTCGACGAAGGCGCGGAGCGCGGGGAGGCCTGGTGCGGCCTCGGAGACGAACGGCTGCTGCCGGTCCCACTGCCGGAGCACCTCCGTCAGCAGCTCCTCCTTGCGGAAGTAGCGGAGCACGGCCGCGGGCGAGACGCCCACCTCGTCGGCGATCTCCTTGATGGTGGCGGCGCCGTAGCCGCGAACACCGAACACGCGAACGGCCGCCGCGACGATCTCGGCCCGTCGCCGCACGCCCGTCGAGTAGAGGCCGCGGGACGCGGCGCCCGCCGTGGGGACCGATTCCGTGGCCGCGCTCTCATCCGCACCATCACGCGGAAAACTTTCCGTGAGCCCGGCGGATCCCCGAGGTTCCGCGGCGGCTCTCCGCGACTCGGTCACGATGTGATCACCTCCCCTTGTGCCCCTGTGGACCGGGACGTACAGTGACTCAACCGTAAACGAAGCGTCAGTTTGCGTCCTGCGGCTTTCATTCCTGAGGACGAGGGCGTTCATGGGCGAAGAGGTGTTCGGTGTCGGCCTGATCGGGGCCGGGCCGGTCGGGCAGGCCATCCACCTGCCGACCCTGGCGCGCATGGCGGATCGGTTCCGGGTCGTCCACGTGATGGACGTCGACGCCGACGTCGCCGAGCGCGTCGCCGCCCGCGTGGGAGCCCGGCACTCGACCGACGCGGACGCGCTCATCGAGGATCCGGCGGTCGACGTGGTCGTCATCGGCAGCCCGAACCGCTTCCACGCCGAGCAGGTCGTCGCCGCGTGCCACGCCGGCAAGCGGGCCGTGCTGTGCGAGAAGCCGCTCGCCGTCTCGGCCAAGGAGGGCCGGGCCATCGCCCGCGCGTCCGCCGAGCACGGGGTGCCCGTGATCGTCGGCACGATGCACGCGTTCGACCCCGCGTGGATCGCCGCGGCGGCCGCCTGGGACGCCTCCGGCCGCGCGCCGCACACCGTCCGCATCTCGGCCGTCATCCCGCCGAACCCCGACTCCGAGGACTCCGCCACCGAGATCGTCGGGCGCCCCGCACCGCGGATCGTGGGCGAGCCGGACGTCGAGGCGCAGGCGCTCGCGGTCACCGGCGGCGTGCTCGGCCTCGCGATCCACGACCTCCCGCTCGCGCGCCGCCTCCTGCCCGACGCCCGCCCGCGCGTGGTCAGCGCGCGCGCCCTCCGGCCGTGGGGCTACGAGATCGTCGCGATGGTGGGCGAGAGCGTGCTCGAGATCCACGGCATCGGCGGGGCCTCGTGGGATCCCGAGTGGACGCTCGACGCCATCGCGCGCGACCGCTCGCTCCACCTCGACTTCTCGCTCTCCTACGTGCACGCCGGATCCAGCACCGCCACGCTCACGAACGCCCGCGGCACCACCGGCTGGGGCCCCTATGTCGACAACGGCTACCTCGGCGAGTGGGAGCACGTCCACGACGTGATCACCGGGGCCGCGGCGCTGGTGCCGATGGAGGTGCAGCTCGCCGACCTCGACCTCGCGACCGACATCGCGGAGCAGTGCGCGGCGATCATCCGGGCGGGCGGCGCCGTCCCCGCGGCGACCGAGGCCGGATCCGCCGCGGACCCCGCCCCGACGGACGTCGCGGCATGAGCGCCCTCACCCTCCGCATCGATCCCGCGGCCTCGGCGACCCACGCGCACGCCGCCGTCGCGACCCTCGCCTCGCTGCCCGAGTCCTTCCGCCGCACCGACGACGCGGGCGACGTGGTCGTGGTCGCCGGGGGTGACGGCTGGGCTGGCCGCGCGACGGGCGCCGCCCGCTCCGGCGCGCGCGCCCTGCTCGTGCTCGACCCCGGTCCCGTCGACGACGCCGACCTCGCCGACCTCGCCGCCGCGGGCATCCCCGTGGTGCTCGACGTGCCGTGGCGGCACGACGAGGCCGTGCGCCGGGTCGCGCCGCGGATCCACCGCCTCGCCGCACCCGGCGCCCTGTTCGAGGCCCGTGCCACCGTCGCCTCCACCGACGACCTCGCCGGCTCCGCCCGGGCCCTCGCGCTCACCGCGAAGACGCTCGTCGGCTCGCCGCTGACGGAGCTGGCGCCGCTGGCCTGGACGCCCGACCACCTCATGCTGTCCGGCACCACCGCATCCGGCGTGCACGTGATCGTCAGCACCGTCGTCACCGCGCACGCCCACGCGTGCGCGACCTTCCGCCTGGTCGTCGGCGACCGTGCCGCGCACGTCGCCCTCCCCGCGCCGGGCACGGCCGCTCCCGGACGCGCGAGCGTCACGGACGCCGCCGGCCGCGAGGACCTCCCCGTCGTCTTCGAGTCCGGCCACCGCACCGCGATGCGCCTGGCCCGCGACGCCGCCCACGGCCGATGCGTCCCCGACGATGTCGCCGACCTCCGCGTGCTGCTCGCCGCGGCCCCCGCGCTCGCCGCCGGCGCGCGCCCCTAGACCCAGCCCCTTCCCTTCCACCACACACCGCACCACCGGACAACGGAGTCAGAAATGCCACAGCAGTCATCCAGCGCCTTCGGCAACGGCCTCACCCGACGATCCCTCCTGAGCGCGGGCGTCGGCGCCGCGGCGGTCGGCCTCCTCGCCGCCTGCAGCGGCGGCGGAGGCGGCGCATCGGGCGCCGCCGCGCCCCTCAAGTTCTGGAACATGCCCTGGGGCGCGCCCGCCTTCCTCACCGAGGACAAGGCGATCTCCGCGGCCTACAAGCCGGCGAGCGGCATGGGCAAGGTCAGCTACCAGCAGGTCCAGTGGGCCAACTTCACGCAGACCTTCTCGACCGCGGTCGCCGCCAACAACGGCCCCGCCGTGAGCTCGGGCGGCGGGACGACGGCGTTCCTCTTCGAGTCGCAGGGCAAGATCGCGTACGCCGACGACCTCATCGAGACGTGGAAGGGCAACGGGATCTACGACGACTTCCTCCCGGGCCTCGTCGACACCCTCAAGACGGCCAACGGCTACGCGGCCGTCCCGTACAACCTCGACATGCGCATGTACTGGTACCGCAAGGACCTGCTCGAGAAGGCCGGCGCCGACGTGCCGACCGACTGGGACTCCTACGAGGCCGCGTGCGCCGCCCTCAAGAAGATCGGCGTCTACGGCTACGGCACCCGCTCGGGCGCCGGCGCGTTCACCGGCTTCCACCAGATCGTGGCCCACAAGATCAACAACGGCGGCGGCCTCTTCGACGCCGACCAGAACCCGGACGTCGTCACCGACAAGAACATCGAGGCGGTCGAGTGGGTCCTCGGCATGGTGAAGAACGGCTACGTGGATCCCCGCAGCGCCACCTACACCTCCGACAACGCGTACCAGCAGATGGACGCCGGCACCTTCGGCATGTTTTGGGACGGCGCGGGGGCCACGGCCAACGTGAGCCCCGAGACCGCGGCGCAGATGGTGGTGGGCGACCCGCTCGTGGGCCCCGGCGGCGAGAAGGGCGCGCTCTACTTCCCGAACAACATCATGATGTACAAGTCGACGCCCAGCCAGGAGAACAGCGAGGCGTTCCTCACGTACTACTACCAGAACATGAAGTCGCTCTGGACGAAGCAGACCGGCATCGGCCTGCCGCCGCTGAAGTCCATCGCCGACGAGGCGTACGCCGACGACCCGAACACCACGAAGATCCTCAACGACTGGCAGCCCATCTCGAAGACGTGGGGTGCCCCCGGCTCGAACACGGTCTTCCAGAACGTGACCAAGGTCGACGGCACGCAGCCGACGATCTCGTTCGCCCAGGCGGTGCTCGCCGGTTCCGTGACGGCCAAGGCCGCGCTCGAGACGCTGCAGAAGGAGCTGGAGGCCGGCGCGTGATCTGCGTGGTCCGCGTCGTCCCGGAGGCCGTGACGTGGACGGGGTGATCTGATGGCGGTCGACACCCGCGTCGCCGACAAGATCGGGCTGGCCCGCCGCGGCGTCGGCGTGGCCGGCCCCGGTCGGCCGCCCGCCGCGCCGCGGAAGGGCCGCGGGAAGACGCCGCTCGGCCGGGCGGGGAAGACGCTGACGCTGTTCGCGCTGCCGTCCCTCCTCCTGCTCGTGCTGCTCAACGTCTACCCGGTCGTGTACTCGTTCCTGCAGTCGCTGCAGCAGGGCACGCCGTCGACGCTGCCGTGGCAGACGCCGTTCGTCGGGCTCGAGAACTACGCGAACGTGCTCACGTCGGAGTCGTTCCGCAATGCGACCACGTTCACGATCGTGTTCACGGTGGTGGGCGTGTTCGGGTCGTGGCTCGTGGGGCTCGCGCTCGCGCTGCTGCTGCGCACCCGGATCCCCGGCAACGGGTTCTTCAAGGTGCTGCTGCTGCTGCCGTGGATCGTCCCGGTGGTCGTCTCGGCGACCTCGTGGAACTGGCTCGTGGCGACGCCGCAGAGCCCGGTGCCGATCATCCTGGAGCGGCTCGGGTTCCCCGACGCGAACTTCCTCGGCGATCCCGTCCTGGCGCAGGTCGTGGTCTGCGTCTTCAAGGTGTGGATCAGCTTCCCGTTCATGCTGATGATGATGTCCTCGGCGCTCGCGTCGGTCGACACCAACGTCTACGAGGCGGCGAAGATGGACGGCGCGAGCGCCTGGCAGGCGTTCCGCGGCGTGACCCTCCCGATCATCTCCCGCACCACGTACATCAGCTGGGTGCTGATGACGATTTTCTGCGTCAACGACTTCCCGACGATCTTCCTGCTCACGCAGGGCGGTCCCGTGAACGCGACGACGTCGCTGATCGTGCTGGCGTACCAGCAGGCGTTCCAGAACCTGCAGACCGGCCCGGCGACCGCGGTGGCCTTCATGATGACGGCCGTGCTCGTCATCGTGTCGACGCTGCTGTACCGGCAGATCAAGAAGGCGGACATCGAATGAGCCAGGCACTCGCCGTCGGCGGCGCCACGTCGGCGACCGTCGGGGACATCACGCGCAGGTCGGCGAAGGAGCGGGAGCAGAAGGGCCAGTGGTGGCGCTTCCTGTTCATCGCGATCATCACGCTCATCGTGATCACGCCCATCCTCGCGGTGCTGTTCCTCTCCACCCAGCCGGGTCAGAACTCGACGGCCACCGGGTTCACGTTCGAGAACTTCGAGCGCGTGCTCGGCGGCACCGACGTGATGATCTGGCTCGGCAACAGCCTCATCGTCGCGCTCGTGACCGTCGTCGTCTCGGTCGTCATCGCGGCGCCGGCCGGATACGTGCTCAGCCGCTCGCGGTCGAAGCTCGTCTCGGGATACTCGCTCGTGCTGTTCGTGGTGCAGGCCCTGCCGGTGGTGACGGCGGCGATCCCGCTGTTCATCACCTTCTCGGCCATGGGCCTCATCAACACGCTGCAGGGCGTGGCGATCATCTACATCGGCTCGACCATGTCGGTCGCGATCTGGATGATGGCGGCGTACATCGACTCCATCCCCATCACCCTCGAGGAGGCGGCGTGGATGGACGGCGCGAGCGTGTTCAGCGGATTCATCCACGTGGTGCTGCGCAACTCGCTGCCGGGCATCCTCTCGACCGCGATCTTCTCGTTCTTGCTGGCCTGGAACGACTACCTGATCGCGCTCCTGTTCCTGCAGGACTTCACGAAGTACACCCTCCCCATCGGCCTCAACACGTTCTTCCAGCAGAACGCGGCCGACTGGGGATCGGTGATGGCGGTCGCGGTCATCATGATGCTGCCGCCCGTGCTGATCTTCGCCTTCCTGAACCGCTACTTCAGCGTCGGCGGGATCGGCGGGTCGCTCGCCGGGAGGTGATGCGGCCTCGCCCCTTGCGAGAGCCCGCCCTCGTGGTCCATGTGGATGGCGGGGGTGGGCTCTCGTCGTGCGGGGCTCTACTTCGTCTGGTTCGGATGCCTCGTGTGCACCTGCTCGAGGTGGACCGTCCGGCCCTCCACGTAGAACCAGATGCGAGCGTCGCCTCGCGCGGTCGGCTTGTGCTGCCACCGCACGTGCCGCTCGCCGTCGCGCGTGACGGCTCCGAGCTCCTCGCCCTTCAGTGGGTAGTTCGTCGGGGTGCGCTCCGTCGGTGTCCGGGTGAGGAAGTCCCACGTGTCGGCCAGCGGTCCGCGGATCGTCGCGGCCAGGTCCTGCCACCCCTTCCGCGCGCTCTCGGTGGCGAAGACGATCGTGTACTCGGACTTCTTCGTCGGCCGTGGGACCTGAGGATCCTTCGCCACGGTCAGGGGCGCTCGACCGGCGTCGGGCGCGCGAGCCACTCCACCGGCGAGGAGGCGAGCCCCGCGGCGATGGCTGTCGCGCTCTCGCGCCAGGAGGTGAGCTCGGCGATCGCGAGGTGGGGCTGGCCGGTGGAGAAGGAGGCCCGCGCGGCGTTGACGAGCTCGCGCGAGCAGGTCTCGCGATCCGTGGGCGAAAGGGCGAGCATCCACGGGAACCGCTCGGACATGCGCGAGGCGAGAGAGCCCTCGTCATCGAGCGTGACGGTGATGAGGTCGGCCGCGAACTGGAGGAGCTGCGCCTGCGCATCCGCCGCCGTCTGGGACATGAGCACCAGCGTCTCGCCGTCCCGACGGGTGACCTGCACCGGGTGGTCCTCCGCCTCGGCGAACACGTCGGCCGAGTGCTTGCTCAGGTCGGATGAGCGACGGGTCGTCGTGCGGGCGCCATGGATGAGGGGCATGACGCCAGTTTATTCGGAACGCGTTCGGAAGTCCACGCCGCCTACGTCCCGCTCCTCGTACGCCGCCCGCTGCTGCACCTCGCGGATCCGCGCGATGTCGAACTTGGGGCGGCGGTGGAAGTCGTAGATGCCGTTCTGCTCCTGGAACGTGTCGGTCAGCTGCGTGAAGCAGTAGCCGAACATGTGCGGATCCTCGAGCAGCACCTCGGTGAGGCCGCGGAAGCGGGCGTGCCACTCCTCGACGGTCGCGACGCGCTCGCCGTAGCCCCAGGAGACGGCGCGCGCGGGGTCGTCGGATGCATCCTGCGGGCGGTCGATCTCCTCCGGGTTCCACCAGATCCCGCCGTACTCGGAGACGAAGAACGGCTGGCCGGCGTAGGGCACGGAGATCGCGCGGCCGTCGAGGTCGTTGACGAACGGGCGGCCGTCGGCGAGGCCGGACTGCTCGCGACGGAACGCGTCCGGGTCCTGCTCGTAGGAGTGCGAGTCGTAGACGTCGGAGGAGCGGACGCGGTGCGAGTAGCCGGAGGCGTCGAGGACGGGACGCGACGGATCCGCCGCCTTCGTGGCCAGGTACATGCCGGCGGTCACGTCGTCCAGCTGCGTGATGCGGTCGTGCAGCGGCTGGTACGTCTCGTTGAGCGGGCACCAGCCGACGATCGACGGGTGGGAGCGGTCGCGCGTGACGGCCTCGATCCACTGGGTGATGAACGACGCCGTCGGCTGCTGCGCGTCCTTGCCGAGGCCGCCGCCCGCGCCCCAGTCGCCGAACTCGCCCCAGACAAGGTAGCCGAGCCGGTCGGCGTGGAAGAGGAACCGCTCCTCGAACACCTTCTGGTGGAGGCGCGCGCCGGTGAAGCCCGCGGCCATCGACAGCTCGATGTCGCGGACGAGCGCGGCGTCGTCGGGCGAGGTCATGAGGGTGTCCGGCCAGTAGCCCTGGTCGAGCACGAGCCGCTGGAAGACGCGGCGGCCGTTGAGGAGCACGTCGCGGCCGTCGATGGAGATGGAGCGGAGGCCGCCGTAGGAGGCGACCTCGTCGACCACCCGGTCGTCGTCGCCCGAGGCGTCGACCAGGCGCAGGGTGATGTCGTACAGGTGCGGGTCCTCCGGCGACCACTCGCGCACGCGGCTCTCGGGGATGCGCAGGGTGACGCGCGCGCCGAGGTCGCCTGCGGGAATCCGCGCCCGCGTGATCTCGCCGTCCGCGTCCGCGAGCACGGCCTCGAACGCGAGGCCGGCCGTCCGATGCGAGAGCTCCGGGGTGACGGTGAAGGAGGAGTCGGCGCGCTGCGGCTCGATGTGCGCCGAGCGGATGTGCGCCTCGGGCACCGGCTCCAGCCACACCGTCTGCCAGATCCCGGTCGTGCGGGTGTAGAAGCACGCCGTGTTCTCGAACCAGGTGGCCTGCTTGCCGCGGGCCTGCGGCGCGTCGCGGGTGTCGCGGGCGCGGACCACGATGGTCAGCTCCTCCTCGTCGGCGCGCACGCCGAGATCCGCCGTGAACGACGTGAAGCCGCCGCGGTGCCGGGCGACCTCCTCGCCGCCCACCCACACGGTGGCGTCGTGGTCGACGGCGCCGAAGTGGAGGAGGACGCGGCGGCCGCTCCAGCCCGCGGGGATCCGCACGGTGCGGCGGTACCAGACGGCCGTGAGGAAGTCGACGTCGCCGATGCCCGACGCGGTGGACTCCGGGGCGAACGGCACGAGGATCTCCTCCGCCAGATCGCGTTCGAGCAGCCCGCGCTCGAGCCCGCTGTCGCCGCGGTCGCGCTCGAACTGCCACGGGCCGTTGAGGTTCAGCCAGTCGGGGCGCGTGGACTGCGGGCGCGGGTGCTCGGGCTTGGGGATGGCGGATGCGGCGGTGCTGCCGGACGTCGCGGTGCTGTCGGTCATGATCGGGCTTCCTGTCGTCGAGACGGAGGGGAGGTGCGGTCGACGCCAGCCTGCCGCGGCGGGATGGGACGGCGCCGCACGCGAGGCGGGCTGCCGGTCAGCGGGCGTCGCGCGGGGCGGTCGCCGCGGGCGGGTCGGCGTGCGCGGATCCCCACGCCGGGGTGCGGATGCCGTCCGCGGCGCTCGGCCAGGACCGCAGCAGGTCGGCGACGTCGGGGCTCCGCTCGTCGGCGATGGCCTGCGCCAGCGCGTTCTCCAGCAGGTCGGCGATGACGACGCGCTCGCCGCCCCGCTCGCTGCTGCGGATCGCGCCCTCCACCATCGCGAGGCTGAGCACGTTGTGCCGCACCTCCGTCGGCGGCGTGGTGCCGGTGCGGAGGGATCCGACGAACTGCTCGAGCGACGCCCGGATCTCCTCGGGGCCGTCGGGCACGTGGAAGGTCGCGCCGGGAACGTCGACGCGCACGACGTCGTCGCCGTCCCACGACGCGGCGCCGTGCTCGCCGTACGCGCGCCAGTCCGCGTTCCACGACGTGGGCATGCCGGGTGTGCATCGGCTGCCGACGTAGGCGAACCGGGCGCCGGATGCGAGCTCGAAGTCGGCGGTCGGGCCGCGTCGCCGGCGAACCAGCTCCACGGCGGGTTCCACGAGCTGCAGCGCACGGCCACCGGCTCCTCGCCCGTCGCGTACCGCAGCTGGTCGAAGTGGTGGATGGACATGTCGACGAGCAGCGGGTGCGCCATCCGCTCGCGGAAGCCCGGCTCGTGATCCTCGTGCAGGAACTGCGCGTGCACGACCGCGAGCGGCCCCACCTGCGCGACCGCCTCGCGGAACGCGGCCAGGTGGGTGAAGTACCGGCGCGACTGGCTGACCATCAGGAGCCCGCCGGTGATGTCGGCCAGCGCGACCTGGCGGAGCGCCTCGGCGACGGTCGGCGCGAGCGGCTTCTCGCACAGCACCGGGAGGCCCGCGCGGAGCGCCTGCTCGTTGACGACGCGGTGCGCCTGCGGCACGGTCACGTTGACCACGGCCCGGGCGCCGGAGCGGGCGGCGACCTCGGCGACGGACGCGCCCACGACGATCCCCTCGAGCCCGGCGGCGCGCACAGCGGACTCCGCGAGCGGCACGTCGAGGTCGACGACCCCCACGAGCGCGGCGTGCGGGGAGTCGGCGAGCATGCGGATCCACATGGCGCCCATGACGCCGGCGCCCACCACGACGACGGGCAGGCGGTCGGGTGCAGGTGCGTCGGCGGGTGCGTCGGCGGCTCCCGGTCGGCGATAGGACGTGGTCATGGTGCTCGCCTTCCGGGCACGACGGAGGGCCCGCCCCGACGATACCGGGCGTGCGCTCAGTCGCGCGGGGCCGCCGCCGTCTCGGCCTCGATGGTCGTCGCGGTGGGCGGGGCCGCGTGCGCGCCGTGCCCGCCGTCCGCCGGGAGGCCGGCCGGGAGATCCGCCGCCGGCGTCGACGCCGCCGCCGCGTGCGGGTGCGTGCGCTCGAGCGCGGCGCCCTCGATGTCGACGTCCGGGAGGATCCTGTCGAGCCAGCGCGGCAGCCACCAGGCCGAGCGGCCGAGCAGGTGCATGAGCGCGGGCATCAGCAGCATCCGCACCACGAACGCGTCGAGGAGCACGCCGAACGCGAGGCCGAACCCGATGGAGCGGATGATCGTCGACTCCGAGAAGACGAAGCCGCCGAACACCGACACCATGATGAGCGCCGCCGCCGTGACGACCGCGCGCCCGGCCCGGAGGCCCTGCACCACCGCGAGCCGCGCCTCGGCGCCGTGCACGTACGCCTCCCGCATCCCGCTCGCGAGGAACAGCTGGTAGTCCATGGCGAGGCCGAAGAGGATCCCGACGAGGATCACCGGCAGGAAGCTCAGGATCGGCCCGCTGTTCTCGAGCCCGATGAGGCTGGCCCCCCAGCCGAACTGGAACACCGCGACGATGAGGCCGTAGGTCGCGAACAGCGACAGCACGAACCCGCCGGTCGCGATGAGGGGCAGGAGGATCGAGCGGAACACCACGATCAGGATCAGCAGCGACAGCCCCACGACCACGAGCAGGTAGAGCGGCAGCACCGCGGCCAGCGCCTCGGAGATGTCGATGTTGGTGGCGGCCTGCCCGGCGACGCCGAGCGTGATGCCGCCGTCGAGCTCGGGCAGCGCGCGGATGTCCTGCACGAGCTGCTCCGTGGACGCGCTGTTCGGGCCCTCCTGCGGGAGCACCTGGAACGCGAGCACCGTGTTGTCGTCGGTGTTCGCGACCGGGGCGACGGCGACCACGTCGTCGAGGTCGTGCAGCGCCTGCGCGACGTCGACCTGCGTGGCGAGGAGATCCGCGTCGGCGAGGCCGGCCGGCACGTCGGCGACGACGAGCAGCGGGCCGTTGGCGCCCTCGCCGAACTCGTCGGCGACCGTGCTGAACGCGCGCTCGCTGGTGGATCCGGCCGGCTCGCTGGATCCGTCGGGCAGGCCGAGCCGCATCGACAGGCTCGGGATCGCGACCACGAGCAGGGCGACGACCGTGCCGACCACGGTGAGCACGGCGCGGGCGTTCGACATCGGCTTGAGCGCCTTCGCGGCATCCTGCGGGCTGGGTGCCGACGCGGCCCGGCTCGCCGACGCGCGGTCGCGCTTCCGCAGCACCCGCGTCCCGGCGAGGCCGAGCACGGCGGGCGTCAGCGTGATCGCGACCAGCACGGCCACGAGCACGCAGACCGCGCCGACCGTTCCCATCAGCGCGAGGAACGGCACGCCCGTGATGTTGAGGGCGAGCAGCGCGACGATGACGGTGGATCCCGCGAACACGACCGCCGTGCCCGAGGTGCCGTTGGCGAGCCCGATGGACTCGCGCACGCCCGTGCCGGCGAGCATCTGCTTCCGGTGCCGGTTGACGATGAAGAGGGAGTAGTCGATGCCGACCGCGAGGCCGAGCATCACGCCGAGCACCGGGGTCACCGACGCCATGTCGACGACGCCGGAGAACGCGAGCGAGGCCGTGACGCCGACGCCCACGCCGACCACCGCGGTGACGATGGGCAGCGACGCGGCGATGAGCGTGCCGAGCATCACGATGAGCACGATGGCCGCGAACACGAGGCCGACGACCTCGCCGATGCCGAAGATCTCGGGCACGCCCTGCGCCAGGTCGGTCGCGAAGTCGACGCTCGTGCCGTCGACGGGGGAGTCCTGGAAGTGCGCGATCGCGGACTCCTTGGTCTCCTCGGAGAGCTCGAGGCGCGGATCCGTGAAGGAGACGTTGACGATGGCCGTCGAGCCGTCCGCCGAGACGACGCCGATGCCGTCCGTGAGGCCGAGGAGCGTGCGGCCGAGCTCGGCCTGCTCGGCGCCGGACTCGAGCTGCGTGCGCGAGGAGTCGACCGTCGCCTGCTGCTGCTGGAGGGCCTGGGTCTGCTGGTCGAGCTGGGCCTGCTGCGCGTCGAGCGCGGCGATCTGCGCGGCCGGAGCGCCCGCGGCCTCGGCCTGCTGGCGCGCGGCGGTGAGCTGCTGCTGGCCCGCGTCGAGCTGCGCCTTCCCGGCGTCGAGCTGCTGCTGCGCGGCATCGAGCTGGGTGCGGCCCGCGGTGATCTGCGCGTCGCCGCTCTGGAGCTGCGCGGCCTGGTCGGCGCGCTGCTGGGTGACGGCGAAGGGATCCACGACGCGCGCGACGCCCGGGAGGTCGCCCGCGCTGGTGGCGAGGGCGGAGATGTCCTGCTTCTGCTGGTCGGTGAATGCCGAGCCGTCGGTCGTGCGGTAGACGACGGTGCCGGTGCCGCCCGCGGTGTCGGGGAGCGTCTGCGCGAGCTCGTCGGTGACGGCGCCGGACGCCGTGCCCGGGATGTCGAAGCTGTTGCCGAGGGTGCCCGCGAACGCGAGGAACGAGCCCACGCCGATGCCGAGGATCACCACCCACGAGACGATCACGAGCCACGCGCGACGCGCGGCCATCGAACCGAGCCGGTACAGCACTGACGCCATGTCATCTCCCTCAGACGAGTCGACGATACGCTACGTCTCGTCTAGTTTGTGGAGCTACCACATGCAGGTGAACGAGCACCGAACCGGACGGGTCCGCAGCGAGGCGGCACGCGAGGCGATCCTCGGCGCGACCGTGCGCCTCATCCACGCCGTCGGCTACGACCACCTCACGATCGAGGGCGTCGCCAAGGAGGCGGGGGTCGGCAAGCAGACGATCTACCGGTGGTGGCCGTCGCGCGGCGCCCTCATCGCCGAGTGCATGACCGAGGGGCGGTTGATCCCGGTCGAGTTCGCCGTGCCCGACACGGGCGACCTCCTCGCCGACATCGAGCGCTGGCTCACCGACGTGCTCGCCGTGCTGGATGCGCCCACCGGCGGCCCGCTCGTCCGCTCGCTCGTGGCGGCCGCCGCCGAGGACGCGGCCGTGGGCGACAGCCTGAGCGCGAGCCTCGGCGTCGACCGCGACCTCTCCGAGCGCCTGGCCTCGGGGATCCGCGCGGGCCAGCTCCCCGCCGACGCCCCCGTCGAGGAGCTCGGCCAGGCGATCCTCGGCGTCATCGTGCTGCGCGTGCTCGGCCGCCAGGGTGACCACGCGGAGAGCGTGACGCGGCTGGTGCGGTTCGTGCTGGGAGCGGGTGCGTCGTCCTGACGTCAGGGAGTCTGGTCGCGCACTCCCTCCACGACTCCGGGCTCCATCCCGTTCTCGGACAGGTACTTCATCGCACGCTCGATCGTGACGATCTTGCGCGTGAGCTCCTTGAGCACAGAGGAGGACTCGTCGCTGAACTCGTCGAGCCGCTCGTGCTCGCGGCGGACCGCGATCTCCGTCTGCGCCAGGAGGTCCCAGATGCCGCTGTCGGGTTCGAGTCCTTGCCGCCTGCGGAGGATGGTCGCCGTCAACCGCGTCTGCACGACCGATTCGACAGTCTCGGCGGTGGTCGCCGGGCTCGCCAGCCCGAACGCGATGCCTCCTCCACCCGCGGACACGAGGGTCCCTGCTGTGAGGAGTCCGCCGATCATGCCGCCCGGGCCGAACGCGGCGAGCGCGCTGGTGAGAGCTGCGCCGCCGGCGAGGCCAGCTCCGGCCGCCAGCGCCAGCCCGCCGGTCGCGACGATGATGGCGACCGCACCGGCACCGACCGCTCCCCATCTCAGCCAAGTGCCGTTGCGGGCTCCGGTGAGGGCGTCCTGCGCCTCCTTGGCAGCGGCGAACACGTCCGCTCCGAAGCGGCTGGACAGCCCCATCTCCGCGGTGAGGTCCTCCATGGCCCGCTGTCGATCGGCCTTCGCGACCGCGATCTCGAACGGCCGGATGATGTTCTCGGTGGCGAGCACGGTCATGACGACCGCCGCGGTCTCCTTCGTGAGGTGCTGGCCTGGCACGGGCTCGGGGGCGACGGCAGCCGCATCGGTCACGTCGAAGGCCAGCCGTGCGATCGCTGACGCCAGGGGACGGCCCTCCTCCTCGTTCCGACCCTTCAGCTGGGCGACGGCGGCGGCCTGCACGAGCCGCAGAGCGCCGACGAACCGGTCGCGGTCCGACCCCGTGAGCCGCTGGGCCGTCAGGTGCCCGTACCGCAGTGCGAGGACGGTCAGGACCTCGCTCTCGTCCAGGGGGACGGCGGCGCCCGTCTCCGCGTGGGCCAGCTCTCGGGACGACGAGCCGAAGAGCGCGAATCCGATGGCAGCGGCTACGGAGCCGTGGGACAAGTACGCGGCTGCGCGGTGTGCGGGGATGAGCACCTGATGGGTGGTGATCCGGAAGTCGATCAACCACGGGAACCCGGATGACAGCCCGCGATGGGCGGAGACGGGATCCCCGAAGTTCCAGAAGTTGACCCACCGGCCGAGGTTGGTCGGCGGTTCCTGCAGGACGTCCCGGAGCTTGTCGACGTTGACGCTCCCGTGCGCGAGCGGGCTGCCGATGGTGATGAATCCCGTCACGCGCACCTCGGGCGGCAGCCGTCGCAGGAGATCCGCGGCGATGACGGATCCCAGGCTGTGGCCGACCAGCACGATGTCACCCTCTGAGGGGATGCGCGCGAGGATCAGGCTGAGCACTTGCGCGCGGATCTGAGGATCCGTCGCGTAATTGCGGGCCTGAGTGAACCGGCGGTCGCGCAGCGCCACGCTGAATGCCGCCTCCGCGAAGGGCACGCCCGGTCCTGGGTCCTCGTGTCCGAGCCGGACCTCCAGGGCGCCCATGCGCTGCTCGAACTCCCGACGGTTCGTGCGCGCCGCCTCGCGGACGGGCTGCTTGATGGTCAAGCCGGGCAGGGCCGTCTTCTCATCCCAGCCGAAGAGGGCGTGGGAGTACTTCGGCGCGATGACCTCCACCCCTACGAGGTCCGGGTAGCCGAGCCCAGCCAGACCGCGGGTGAGGTGCTCCCGCCACGTGTCCTCCTTGTCTCCGTCACCGATGCCGTGCAGGAATACGAGGACAGGTCCATCGGCCATGGGGGGGGGCTCCATTCAACGACGTGCCGAGCATCCGGACGCTCGGGCAACCTCTTGAATCTAAGGACCCTGATCTGCCGCCCCTGCGACGTCAGGCGCGGCGTGACCCGTTTCCTTGCTCTTGGGGCTTGGTACGACGGCGCGGCCCGCCCTCCCGCCTGTCGCCACACCACGAGATGGCGACGCCCACGGTGTCGACCCTGGAGACGCCGTCGCCGATGGGCACGTCGCACTGCCGCCCGGCGTGAAGGAGGTCACGTGGCCGTGGGGTTGAGCAGGTTCGTGCCGAGGCCCATGCGGAAGGGCTTCGCGGGGGAGTCGCGGGGCAGGTCGGGCGTGTCTAAGACGGACGCGCCGCCCGGGCGAGCGTGAGCGCCGTGTCAAGCCACGGCACCACGACGACGACGGCGGTGAGGACGGCGGCGTGTGGCCCGCGGCCGGGGGATCAGCAGGACGCATGCGCCCGGCGGGTGCCGCGCCCCTCGACCGCTCCGCCGGTGAGCCCCGCGACGAGCCGGCGCTGCAGCAGGGTGGCGGCGGCGAACAGCGGGATCACGCCGATGAGGGACGCGGCGGCGATCTTCCCGAAGTCCTGCACCCGCTCGCCGAGCATCAGGGAGAGGACCACGGGGAACGTCTGCGCGGCAGGGCCCTGGGTGAGGAACGTCGCGAACAGGAACTCCTGATAGTCGAGCACCGCGACGATCACGCCGACCGACACGAGCGCCGGTGTCAGCAGGGGCGTGACGATGCTCACGAGCACGCGCCACTCTCCGGCGCCGTCGAGTTGCGCGGCCTCGTCGAGCTCGACGGGGATCCGCCGCACAAACCCCTCGAGCAGCCAGACGGCGACGGCGACGTTCGCGAGGGCGTAGACGATCGTCAGGCCGACCAGCGTGTTGTTGAGCGACAGGATGCGCAGCAACGTGAACACCGGCACGATCGCGACCACCGGGGGCAGCAGCCACGGGCTGAGCACCAGCCCGGCGAGCACGCGGCCGCCGGTGCGGTGCCGGGCCATCGCCCACGCGGCGGGGAGGGCGGCGGCGAGGCTGAGCACGGATCCGATCACGGACGTGGCGAGCGAGTTCAGGATCGCGCGCGGCAGCCCCGAGCCGGTGAGCGCCGCCGTCCAGTTCTGCCAGGCCGGATCGGTGGGCACCAGCACGCCGGCGGACACCTCGCCCTGCGTCATGAGCGACACGGACAGCAGGTAGGCGAGCGGCACGAGCACCGCGGCCAGGGACAGCGCGAGCCACAGGTCGGCGCCCCGGGAGTGGCGGCGCGGGCGGCGGGTCCGCGGGTCGCGCCCCGGCCGGATGCGCGCCGCGGCAGGGACGGCGTCGGGGACCGAGCGGGCGGGAGTGAGCAGGGTCGAGGTCGCGTCAGGCACGGTTCAGCCTCCGGGTGATGGCCGTCACGGGCAGGGTCACGGCCGTGACCACCACCGCGAGCAGCAGGGTGATGACGGCGGCGCGGCCCACGTCGAAGTGCTGCAGCGCGGCCTGCCAGATGAGGTAGGCGGGCATGGTCGTCGCCTGGCCCGGCCCGCCCGAGGTGAGGATGTAGACGAGGTCGAACACCTTGAACGCCAGCACCAGGCGGATGAGGGCGACGGCCGCGACCGTGCCCGAGATCGCGGGCAGCGTGATGCTCCGGACGAGGCGCAGCCCGTGTGCGCCGTCGAGCGCCGCCGCCTCCTCCACCGCGGGATCCTGGCCGACGAGGGCCGCGAAGACGAGCAGCACGATGAGCGGCGTCCACTCCCACACGTCCGCGAGCGCGACGCCGAGGAACGCCGTGACCGGCTGCGAGAGCACCGACACCGCGGATCCACCCGGCACGACCGCGGCCACGACCGTGTCCCCGAGCCCGCCGTTCGGCTGGAAGACGAGCTTCCACAGCACGCCCACCACGACGGGCGGGGTGATCATCGGCAGCAGCAGGAGCGTCCGCACGACCGCTCCCGCGTGCACCGAGCGCCAGAGCGCGACCCCCGTCCCGACGCCGAGCACCACGCTCACGACCGTGACCAGCAGCGCGTACCCGACGCCGCGCACGAGCGCCGTCGTCGTGTCGCCCTCCGCGAGCACATCCGCGAACGTCGCCGTGCCGACGAACTCCTGGAAGGGCCGGCCGAGGCTCGACTCCGTGAGGGCCGCGAGCGCGATGAACACGAGCGGGTACCCGCCGAGCACCACGAGCGCCAGCACCGACGGCGCGACGAACACGCGTCGCGGCCAGGTGCTCCGGGGACAGCGGGCGCGGGACCCGGCGAGTGACACCGTCACCCGAGCAGCTCTTCCCATTTCGCCTGCACGCGGTCGAGCGTCTCCTGCGCCGTCCCGCCTTCACCGGCGAGCAGCTTCGCGAGCTCATCCGTGAGCACCTGCGCGGCCTCGGTCGCGTTCTTCCCGCTCGGCCAGGCGAGCGCGCCGGCGAGCGTCGCGCGGTTCGCCTCCTGGATCTCCGGGAAGCGCTGCCCGTACGTGGCGTCCTCGAGCGAGGAGACGCGGTTGGGGTCGATCCCGGTGGGCGGCGACGCGGTCAGGAGCTCCGCGTTCACCTTCGACGACGACGCCCACTCGATGAAGCGCTCGGCCAGCGCGGTCTTCTGCGTGTGCGCGGTGACGACCCAGCTGAAGCCGGCGACGAGCGACGCCCGCGAGGTCGTGTCGGCGCCGCCCGTGGGGAGCAGGGTCACGCCCCACTTGCCCGCGACCTGGGAGCCGCTCGTCGGATCCTCGCTCCGCACTCCGAGATCCGTCCAGTTCTCGATGAAGCCGACCTTGCCCGCGAACCACGCGCTGTTGCCCGCCCCGAAGTCGGTCTCGGCGGGGGTGGGCAGGGCCTGGTCCTGCACGTCGACGAGCGCCTGCGCGGCGGCCACCGCCTGCGGGCTGTCGATGGTCGGCTTCCCGTCGGCGTCGACGAACGAGCCGCCGAAGCCGGCGAGCCGGTTCGCGAAGCTCGCGCCGAGGATCAGCGGCGACTTCTGCCCGAAGACCGCTGCGCCGTACACGCCGTCCGCCTTCTCGTTCGCGGTGATCGTGGTCACCTGCTGCAGGTACTCGTCCCACGTCCTCGGGGGCGAGGTGAACCCGTTCCGCGCCAGGATCTCCTTGTTGTAGAAGAGCACGTGCGTGTCGCCGTCGAAGGGCAGGCCGTACGTGCGGCCCTCCACCTGGCTGTACGGCTCCCAGATGGTAGGGGATGAAGTCGCCCGTGTCGATCGCGGGGTCGCTGCCGACCCAGTCGGTGATGTCCTGGATCGCGCCGTCCGCCGCGAGGTCGCCGAGCGAGACGTACCAGGGCGCGGCAACGTCGATGGTGTCCGCGCCGGACTGCTGGTCGAGGGCGAGCTTCGAGCCGATCTCGTCGTAGGGCACGATGACCGGTTTGATGACGGCGCCGGTCTCCGCCTGGAACTCCTTCGCGAGCTGGTCCGCGGCGCCCTGGTGCGACGAGATCATCAGCACGGTGAGCTCCTGGCCGGAGATGTCGCCGTCGGCGGAGCCGGCCTCGGCGGGAGCGCCGGCGCAGGCCGAGAGGGCGAGCGCGGCGGTCGCGATGCCGACGGCGACCACGCGGCGGCGCGTGCGGACGACGCGCGGGGATCGGATCGTGGACATGGGTTCCTCGTGTGGATCGGCGGGCGGAGGGCTCGTGCACCTCCACTGGTGAGGAAGGTAGGGATCCACGACCGCCCGGGGGAAGCGCGGACGCAACGCGGCGTCACCGTGTTACGACGTGCGTACCCGCGTTGCGTCGTGCGACACCGTGCCCTCGCCGGCCCGGAGCCCGGCCGGTAGCTTCGGGCCCCGACGGCCGCAGGTCGGCACGTCGCCCGGCCGTCCGACAGCGGTCGGTCGCCCGGATCGACTGGAGGCACCCGTGCCATCGCGCATCATCCTCAACGCGTTCGACATGAGCTGCGTCACTCACCAGGCGCCCGGACTCTGGCGCCATCCCGACAACGAGGCGCACCGGTACGGCGACCTCGACTACTGGGTGGACCTCGCCCGCCTGCTCGAGCGCGGGCGGTTCGACGCCCTGTTCATCGCCGACGTGGTCGGGGTCTACGACGTGTACCGCCACTCGGCGGCGCCGGCGCTCGAGGACTCGGCGCAGATCCCCGTGGGCGACCCGATCGTGCAGGTCTCCGCCATGGCGCACGCGACCGAGCACCTCGGCTTCGGCGTGACGGTCGCATCCACCTACGAGCTGCCGTACGCGCTGGCGCGGCGGTTCTCGACGCTCGACCACTTCACCCGCGGCCGCATCGGCTGGAACGTCGTCACCTCCTACCTCGACTCGGCGGCGCGGAACCTCGGGCTCGAGCGGCAGATCGGACACGACGACCGGTACGCCATCGGCGACGAGTTCCTCGACGTGACCTACAAGCTGTGGGAGGGCTCCTGGGAGGACGGTGCGGTCGTCATCGACCGCGAGCGGGGGATCTACACCGACCCCGCCAAGGTCCACCCGATCGCCCACGACGGCGAGCACTTCCGCGTGCCCGGCGTGCACCTCGCGGAGCCCAGCCCGCAGCGCACGCCCGTCGTCTTCCAGGCGGGCGCGTCGCCGCGCGGCAGGGAGTTCGCGGCCAAGCACGGGGAGGCGGTCTTCATCAACGGCCTCACGCCGGAGCTCACGCGGCCGATCACCGACGACATCCGGGACCGCGCCGAGCGCATCGGCCGCCCGCGCGACAGCGTCAAGATCCTGACGCTCGCCACCGTGATCGTCGCCCAGACCGACGAGGAGGCGCAGGCGCAGTACGACGAGTACCGCGGGTACGTCAGCCTCGACGGGGCGCTCGCGCTCTACGGAGGCTGGTCCGGGCTCGACCTCAGCGGGTACGACCCGGACGCGCCGCTGCGGTACGTCGACACGGACGCCGCCCGATCGGCCCTCGCGATCTTCACGCGCTACGACCCGGACCGCGACTGGACGCCCCGCGACATCGCCGACCACGTGGGCATCGGCGGCATCGGCGCCGTCATCGTCGGCAGCCCGACCACGGTCGCCGACGAGCTCGAGCGCTGGATCGAGGTGGCCGGCATCGACGGCTTCAACCTCGCCTACGTGATCACACCGGGCACGTTCGAGGCCGTCGTCGACCTGCTCGTGCCGGAGCTGCAGCGCCGCGGCCGCGTCTGGGACGAGTACCCGGAGGGCACGCTGCGCGGTCGTCTCAACGGCAGCGGATCACCCGTCGTGCCCGAGTGGCATCCCGCGCACGCCTACCGCGGCGCGTACGTCGGCGGGCCGAGCGCCGCCGACGACACCGCGCCCCGCCTGTCCACCCCGCCCCTCGTCCCCGGAAGGTCCTGACATGACCGACATCACCGACGTCACCGACATCGCCACGCGCTCGCCGTGGCACGGGCACGCGACCGCGGAGGAGCTCGCGCACTGGCGCGGCATCGCCGAGCACGTGGCCGCGACCCTCGCCGAGGACGCCCTGGCCCGCGACCGCGCCGGCCTGGATCCCACCGCCGAGCTCGACCTGCTCCGCGACAGCGGCCTCGTGAACCTGCTCGACCCGGCCGAGCACGGCGGCGGGGGCGGCCACTGGGAGTCGGCCGTCCTCGCCATCCGCGTGCTCGCGCGCGCGGACGCGTCCATCGCGCAGGTCCTCGCGTACCACTACATCAACTCGGGCAACCTCGGCTTCACCGCCACAGGTGACGTGCGCGCGGACGGGTACCGGCGGACGATCGCCGGACGCTGGGTGTGGGGCGACTCGGTCAACCCCACCGATCCCGACCTGCGGCTCACCCCCGACGGCGACGGCTACCAGCTCGACGGCCTCAAGCGCTTCTCGACGGGCGCGTCCGCGGGCGACGTGATCCTCGTGAACGCGGTGGTCGCCGGCGGGGAGCTCGACGGTCGGATCGTCGTCTTCGCGCTCGACCACGACCGGCCCGGCATCGCCTACCTCGGCGACTGGGACGCGCTCGGCCAGCGGCTGTCCGCGAGCGGATCCGTGCGGTTCACCGACGTCCGCGTCGAACCCGACGACGTGCTCGGCGTCGGTTCCGACGAGCCCTTCTCCACGCTGGTGACCCCGGCGATCCAGCTGGCTTTCGGCAACCTCTACCTCGGCATCGCGGAGGGTGCGCTCGCCCAGGCGCTCGACCTCGTGCGGGCCCGCCGCGGGGCCTGGTTCCTGAGCGGCGTGGACGCGTACCGGGACGATCCCTTCGTGCAGCGCGTCGTCGGCGAGCTGGCGTCGCGCATCGCGGCCGTGGAGGCCTTGGCGGATCGCGTCGGCCGCGCGTTCGACGGGGTGGTCGACCTCGGCGACGGCGTCACCGCGGAGATCCGCGGACGCATCGCCATCGACGTCGCGAAGCTCAAGGTGGTGGCGACGGAGGTCGGGGTGGAGGTCGCGAACCGCGTCTTCGAGGTCACGGGATCCAGCTCCGCCCGGTCGTCGACGGGCCTCGACCTCTTCTGGCGGAACGTGCGCACGCACTCGCTGCACGATCCCGTGGACTACAAGAAGCTCGAGGTGGGCGCCCACGCGCTCACCGGCGAGCTCCAGCCGATCTCGCTCTACACGTGAGCGACGCCGTGACCTCCCGCCTCGACGCCGTGCTCACCCGCCTCCGACCCGTGCTCGACCGCATCGCGGAGGGCGCCGTCGCCCGAGAGCGCGAGCACGAGCTGCCCGTGGATGAGCTGCGCCTCCTGCTCGACGCCGGCGTCGCGGGCCTCCGCGTCCCCGTGCACCTGGGCGGCGACGGGCTCACGATCCCCGAGCTCGCGGAGGTGCTCGTGGAGCTCGCCGTCGCGGATTCGAACCTGCCGCAGATCCTCCGCGGGCACGTCGCCTTCGTGGAGGACCGCCTGCAGGCGCCGCCCGGCGAGGAGCGCGACGCGTGGCTGCGGCGCTTCGCCGCCGGCGAGATCGTGGGCAACGCGTGGAGCGAGGTCGGCTCCGGCGCCATCGGGACCTCGCAGACGAAGCTCGAGCGCCGCGGGGACGGGTGGGTGCTGAACGGCCGCAAGTACTACACGACGGGCAGCATCTTCGCCGGGTGGACGGACGTGACCGCCGATCGCGACGGCGAGCCGGTGACCTCGGTCGTGCGCACCGATCAGCCGGGCGTCGTGATCTCCGACGACTGGGACGGCTTCGGCCAGCAGCTCACGGGCACCGGCACCATCGTCTTCACCGACGCCGAGGTGGATCCCGCGCACATCGCGCCCTTCGCCGATCGGTTCCGCTACCAGACGGCGCTGTACCAGCTGGTCCTGCTGGCGGTGCTCGCCGGGGTGGCCGTGGCCGCCGAGCGCGACACGGCGCAGGCGGTGCGGGAGCGCACGCGCGTGTACAGCCACGGGGTCGCGTCGCTCGTGCGGGACGACGCCCAGATCCAGGCGGTGGTGGGGGAGATCTCGTCGGTCGCGTACACGGCGCGGCTGCTCGTGCGCGGCGTGGCGGAGGCGGTGCAGGCCGCCGCGGACATGGCGCACGATCCCCGCAGCGAGGCCGACATCCAGGCCAACGTGCTCGCGGAGATCCGGTCGGCGCAGGCGCAGGTCGTGCTGTCGGAGTCCGTGCCGCGCGCCGCCACCCGCGTCTTCGACACGCTCGGGGCCTCCGCCACGAGCCGCGCCCGCGGGCTCGACCGGCACTGGCGGAACGCCCGCACGGTCGCGTCGCACAACCCGCACATCTAGAAGGCGCGCATCGTCGGCGACTGGTCGGTCAACGGGACGCCGCCGCCGTTCGTGTGGGACATCGGGACGGCGGTGGAGGATCCCGGACCTGGCGGCTGAGCCTGCGTCCCGCCGCGTCGCCCGTCGTCCGCCCGCCGGGTGGGTAACGTCGAGGAGCGGGACCCTCCGCCCGGCACGGAGGATCCGACATGACTGATGAACACGGCCGGGAGCACGTCCCCGGCGCCGACGAGACCGCCGAGACCGCCGAGACCGGCCGTCCGCCCGGGTCTGCGCCCGCCCCGGATGCGCGCGTCGAGATCGTGGACGACGAGCTGCGGCAGGACCGGTTCCTCGGCGACCGCGACCTCACCCGCTGGGTGACGCCGGCCGGCCGGATCCTCGCCCGCGGCGTGCAGCGGATCGTGCGCGCTCTCGGCCCCCACGCCGCCCTCGTGATCATGCTGCTGGTGGGCCTCGTGCTGGCCGTCGGCCTCTCCGCGGTCGCCGCGCAGGTCTACGACAACGTGACCGACTCCGACGGGGTCGCCGGGTTCGACAAGCCGATCCTCGCGTTCATGATCGGCATCCGGACGCCGTGGCTGAACGACGCGGCGACCGCCTACACGGACGTGGCGGGCGTCACGGTCATGCCGATCATCGCGGTCGTCGCCATGCTGACCCTCGCGGTGCGGCGACGCTCCTGGACGCCGATCATCCTGGTCACCGCGGCCGGCACCGGATCCCTGCTGCTCACCATCGCCGGCAAGGACCTCATCGGCCGCGCCCGTCCTGCCCTCGCCGACGCGGTGCCGCCGTACGAGACGTCGCCGTCGTTCCCGAGCGGCCACACGCTCAACGCGGTGGCGATCGCCGGGATCCTCACCTACCTGCTCCTCCTCCGGCAGCACCGCCGGGCGACGCGCGTGCTCTCGATCACTGTGGCCGTCGTCTTCGCCCTCACGATCGGCCTCTCCCGCGTCTACCTCGGCCACCACTGGTTCACGGATGTGCTCGCCGCCTTCTTCCTCAGCGGCGCGTGGCTCGCGCTGGTGATCACGGCGCATCGCTTGTATCTCACGGCGCGGCGGCCGGGGGCGGTGGAGTCGAGCGCGGAGCACTGATCCGCGGCTGAGGGCGCGACAGCACGGCCAACCCGGCGGCCTGCGGATGCGGCGCGCCGCATCGTGCCCGTGTCGGGAGCATGAGACGCGTGCGCTTGCCGCCGGTCTGCGCGGGCTGGAGCCAGGAGCGCCTGGGTTGCATGAGGGAGCGGCCTCCGGCCGATCCACGACTACGGGTATGGGTCGGGGGACGATCAAGCCTCAGGTCTAGCGGCCAGAGCGGTCTGACTATTAGCTCTTGGGCAGGCCATGGGGAGCCCATGGCCGCGGTCGAAGGAGCCCACATGAGCAAGGCAAGCACTTGGAGAACAGCAGCCGTCCTGGGGGTGATCGGAGCATCGGTCATTGCCGGCGCCGGCGCTGCGAAAGCCGAGACGAGCTCTAGCCCGGCTACCGCATCAGCGGCGGCCGCGACGCCGAGCTTCGAGATCTTTTACGGTCTCAACTGCTCGTCGGCGTCGCGCATCTACACGGGAGCGAACCACGGCGAGGCGTGGATCAACGACACCTTCAACAGCACGCAGTATGGCAGCGCCGGCTCGGGTCAGCGGATTCGCAACAACGCGGCATCCATCCGGACGTTGAACGTGCAGTCGGTCAACATCAAGGGCAATGACGGCACGTACATCACCTTCTACACCCACGGCAACTGCGCATCGCTCGAATCCGCGTATGGCAACCGCCGGAACAACAACATCGGGTGGCAGACCGTTCCGGTGGGCGGCTGGAACGGCTGACCGCGACGACTCGCGGTCGCTGTCGCGCCGAGCGTCGGCGGCGGTGCCAAGCGGCCGACCGGCTCGCGCGAAGCGTGCGACCCTTGCCGCATGGATCTCGAGGTCGGCCCCGCGCTGACCATCCCCGCGGCCGAGCTGCGCTGGCGGTTCTCGCGGTCGTCGGGGCCCGGCGGGCAGCACGTCAACACGTCCGACAGCCGGGTTCAACTCACGTGGTATGCAGCCGGGTCGATGGTGCTCAGCGATGAGCAGCGGGCGCGGATCCTCCAGCGGCTCGACCGGCGCATGGTCGGGGGAGCGATCACCGTGACGGTCTCCGAGCAGCGCTCGCAGCTGCGGAACCGGGTGGCTGCCCTCGACGCGCTGCGCGAGATCGTGGCCGATGCGCTCGCGCCCGACGCCGCCCTGCGACGGCCGACCCGTCCCACGAAGGGCTCGCAGCGCCGCCGCCTCGCAGCCAAGACGCAGCGCTCCGCGACGAAGCAGCAGCGCAAGCGCCCGACCGGCGACTGAGCGCGCGGCGTCAGCGGATCAGGCCGACGCCCCCACGGACGCCTCGGAACGGTCCCACCCCAGCGCCTGCCCAATCTCCTTGATCGCCGCGAGCGACCGCAGGTTGAAGTCCACGCCGAGCTGATTCGAGGTGGTCATAGCGAGCAACACCGTTCAGGGGTTCGGTCTCCCGTGGGCGATAGCGCTGAAGTGTTAATAAACATCCAGCCGTCTCCAGTAGGGCTGCCGTCAAGGTCCATGCACTGGACCACTTGAATGGCCCCGCGGTGACTTAGCTGTAGAGGTTGTGCTGTGCGCTCAGCCGATACGAGCCGTCTGATGAGATGTCGACTCAGTGCTCTCAGAATTGTACCGACTCAGGCGTCAGCTCTCGATAGCCACCGTCACCTTAGTGACGGAGACTACGTCTAGATGAGTGGCGGTTGCAACGGTTGGATGAAAAAGTGCAATGTTCACTCCATTGTCGCTGCTGACCGAGCTTGTGTAAATGACCCCGTCGAATCCCCTCTTCTTGATGTACTCGCAGAGGTACTGTGTTGGAACGTACTCATAAGCGACGCCGCTCGGCTGAACGGGGCGAGTCAGTTCTTCGCCTAGTCGCTCAAGGAGTGGTAGGTCGGCTCGAAGTTGGATGATTAAGGTCTCATCGCCATCGCTAAGCGGCGAGATTAGGGATCGAGGATCACGAAGGTCAGCTAGCTTGAGGTTGTCTGCGTCTGACAGGTCGAAGCGAGCAACACATGCTCGCTCGCCGGTGTGAGGGCGAAGCTCTGCGACAGCGGTTGCGCGGGTGGACCCCAGGTAGAGGTACGGAATACCTGCGGGATTTGCTCGACCGTGACCCGCCTTGTTGCGCGGAGGAGCCCCCATGTCTGTCAGAGGAAATGCATCGTCGCCCGTCATTAGGCGGGCCCGATACCAGTCGCTGAACTCGTGAGCATTGGGTGTAGTGATCAGTTGGTCTAGCAGAACCGCCAAGCGATCCATGTCCATGGGTTCCTCGAGGAACCATCGGTTGCTGTGCATGAGCTCGTCACGCAACTCTTCCCAGCGACGAAGATTGCCGCCGTCCGAATGCGCGATAGGCATGAACTTCTTGCGGACGATTTCGCCATCGTCCAGAACATCGGCGAGTAGCTCTTTTGCTTCTGCTTCACTCAACCTGTCGCTCGAGAACATCCTCCACTCGCTGATCAGGTGTCGGACCAGGAAATCCCCGTGCGGATTCTCGGTGTAGGTCGCGATGAGCGGCGCAAACCATTGACTCAGCCTGGAGGGGATAACGCAGAGCACATCTGTCTCGCCACAGTAGTCGCAGTTCTGCCTAACAGGTTCACATTGATTGATCAGTTCTGCTCGAACGTGTCGATCATTAAAACAAGTCGCGCAGCAACGGCGCTCAGACATTCGCGTGGTAGGCTGCAAGCGTCTCGATGTGATGCTTGATGGACAATTTCTTGACATATCCCAGGCCAGGGAAGTGTTTGCGGGAGTGCAAATCGCGGAACTCTTCGACAGACGTTGTGGAGAGAATCTTCGTTAGGGGATCATCGACCGCTGAGATGAGCTTGGCGAGCGCCTGCGCGAATTTGCCTGCTGGGTCGACAGGAGTGTCGTTTGAGTCGGACTTGAAATGATAAACGAACATCGCGTCATCGTTTGAAGGGTCGATATAGGTCAGATGGATGGCCACGGCATATGCGGGGCCGCCGCCCTCGCTGTAGTGATCGCCAATCGTCAGGAAGTCACCGTAGCCATCGCCTCCTAGCTCTTCGTAGGTCACGTGAAGATCTGAGAACCTGTCGACGAGGTCGTAGTCCGCGTTTTTCATCCGTTTGAACCCGTCTTCAATCAGGATACGCCGTGCGCCCTTAAATGGGCGGCGGTAGAGGGTATTACGGGCGTCAAGAAAAACATGCGTCATTGAATCCGGCTGGACGTTGTTCGCTAGGGTCTTTCCGTCGGTGAACCCCGCATGCACGAGCGTTAGTGGCCGTTCAGAGTAGGGTTCGATGAGCCGAAGGACCTCGCCCACAGTCAGGTCGCTCGTGAGAAGAAGCGCCGGAGAGATTGCGTCGTTGTCTCCGTGGCTGTCGGCCATGTATTGTGCAAGAATTTCGCTGCTATCCCTGTGGTCACCGTGTCTCGGATTCACGATCACCGTGGCTTTGGCCCCGTTCAGGAGCAGTTCGTCTAAGGTGCGCTGAAGTCCTTTGAAGGTCTCGCGAACCGGCTCGATGATCGGATTGAAACCTGCGTCTGCGATGACCGCCGCTGACTCGCGGATTGCTATCAACTCGAACTGCTTACCGCGAAAGTAGGGAAAGTACATCTTCGTTCCTAACTCCAGGTCATCACTGACGACATTGATGTACTAGTGGCTGCAGACAAATTTGCGCGCCCGCCGTCGTTTAGGTCGCCGAACAGGGCTGCAGTCCTGATCGACGGCGGCAAAGTGCCAATGTGCGCTTCCTGAGCTGCGCGTGTTCGACTCTGCTTCAAGACGGTGACGGCATGCCGATGCACTTCGACCGGATCGAGAGCCGCATAAATCCGTCTTAGTTCCGCCCGGAGGTGGGTGTTCGGAACGTCGGGCGTCTCTACGCCAATCCTCGAGAGCACCTGCGCAGCTTCGCTTGAGCGGAGAGTGTCTAAGAGTGCCGTTGGGTCGATGCGTTCGGGAAGATCCCGGGTTTCACGAATGACCTGCAGCCGAAGGCGAGGAGATAGTGCAAGTACGCCGACGTCATCCGGGGCCAGGCGAAGTACAGCGTCCGCTTGCCGGGGGCTCGTGACCACCGTGACACTCGCGAAGACAGACCTGTAGTCGCTGAGCTGGCTAGCGAGCCGACCGAGCGAATCTCTCTCCGACTTGATCTCGTAAGCCGTGGCGGTATCGTTGAGAATGACTAGATCCGCCTTGGACGCTCGTGCGCGCACCTCGCTCAAAACAGTTGCTGTGCGGAGGTTATGTCGACCGAGGGCGATCTTCTCGACTACCGCACTCCGATAGACATAGTCGTCTCTATTACCTGACTTCGTCAGCTTCTGGTAACCGAGATTGAGTGCGTCCCGGAGCGTCGCTCCTCCGGGCAGATCCGCTGGGACGGAAGTGTCTTGCAGGAGGCGAGCGACAAGGGGAGAGCGGCCGCTTCGGCCAAGTTCGCGGATAGCGGCAGGCGAGAACAGTCGCGAGAGAGCAGCGAGCTCTGGGGTGGCCGGTGAACCCACGCGAAACACCTCCCACTGTTTGGAACCGTTGGCTGATTGTAGTAGGCGATTCGTGCAGGCTCTGTGAGCCGCGGCGCTAGTGGGTTGTTCTAAGCGGCGCCTTCCGTGACGGGCGCTTCCTCAACTGTCAGCGGATGAGGCCGACGCCCCCCACCGCGGCATCCGCGCGATCCCACCCCAGCGCCGCCCGATCTCCTTGATCGCCGCGAGCGACCGCAGGTTGAAGTCCACGCCGAGCTGGTTCGGGATCGTGACGAGGAGGGTGTCGGCCGCGGCGATCGCCTGGTCCTTGCCGAGCTCCTCGATGAGCCGCTCGGGGGTGCCGATGTAGGAGCGCCCGAAGCGCCACTTCTCGCCGCCGACCTGGCCCACCTGGTCCCGGCCCTCGATCTGTGAGCGGACGCCGAAGAAAGCTTCCGACTCGTCGTCGACGATGGGGATGATGCTGCGGCTGACGCTCACGCGCGGCTCCCACGCGTGCCCGGCGGCGGCCCAGCCGTCGCGGAACAGCTGGATCTGCTCGGCCTGCAGCACGTCGAGCGGCACGCCGGTGTCCTCCGAGAGGAGCGTCGACGACATGAGGTTCATGCCCTGCTCGGCCGCCCACCGGCCGGTGGCGCGGGTGCCGGCGCCCCACCAGATCCGCTCGCGGAGGCCCGGCGACTGCGGCGTGATGGCGACGCCGCCCGCGATGATCCCGCGCTGCGGTGCCGCGGTCGCGAGCTCCTCGCCCTCGAGCGCGCGGAGGAAGAGGTCGGTGTGGCGGTGGGCCATGTCGGCGTCGGTCTCGCCGTCGCGCGGCACGTAGCCGAACGACTCGTAGCCGGCCTCGACCTGCTCGGGGGATCCGCGGCTGATGCCGAGCTGCACCCGCCGGTTGGAGATGAGGTCGGTCATCGCCGCCTCCTCCGCCATGTAGAGGGGGTTCTCGTAGCGCATGTCGACGACGCCGGTGCCGATCTCGATCCGCCTGGTGCGGCTCGCGATGGCGGCCAGCAGCGGGAACGGCGACGCCTGCTGCGGCGCGAAGTGGTGCACGCGGAAGTACGCGCCGTCGATGCCGATCTCCTCGGCCGCGATCGCGAGGTCGACCGACTGCAGGAGCGAGTCCTGGGCGGTGCGGACGCGGGATCCGCGCACGTCCTGCCAGTGGTTGAACGACAGGAAGCCGATCTTGGTGGCCATGGGGCGCTCCTCGGTGCTCGACGGCGGCGGATCCAGGTGGCTGCGTCTGCATGGATGTGAACCACGGCCCTGAGCCTGCCTATTCCCCCGAGTCGTGCGGGTCCTCGGTATCCGTCGGCTCGATCAGCTCGCGCTCGACGAACTCCTCGCGACGCGCTCGCTCGAGCGACTCGATCAGTCGCTTCGCGCCGACTGGGTTCCGGAGCAGGTAGGAGGTCTCGTCGTGCTCGGACATGGGAGCCTTTCGTCGGGGGTGACGCGAAGGTACCTGGCGCCCCCGACCTCACCGGCCTACGCTCCGACCATGCACCGCATCTTCACGACGTCGTTCGCGTCGGTCTACGTGCTCTACGTGAAGAAGGTGGAACGGAAGGGACGCACGCGCGCGGAGGTCGACCAGGTCATCACCTGGCTCACCGGCTTCGACGCCGCGGAGCTCCAGCACCACCTCGACGCGGAGACCACGTTCGAGGACTTCTTCGCCGCCGCGCGCCTCACCCCGCTCGCCGACGAGGTCCGCGGCGTCATCTGCGGCGTCCGCATCGAGGAGATCGACGACCCGCTCATGAAGGAGATCCGGATCCTCGACCGGCTCGTGGACGAGGTGGCTCGCGGCCGGCCGATGCAGAAGGTGCTGCGCGGCAGCTAGGCGATCCGCACCGCATCCGCCAGCACCGCCGCGGGCAGCACCGCGCTCGCGTGCAGCACCTCGACGCCGAGCAGGCGGCCGTCGGCGTCGAAGTCGAGCGCGACCTCGCCGCGGTCGCCGGGCGTCGTGATGGAGTGGATCGTCGTCTCCACGCGTCCGTCGCCGGCCGGCCCGGCCAGCTCGACGTACGCGGCGTCCGCGACCCGTCGTACGTGACCCGCATCATGCGCCCGCCGTCATCACCCGACGGAACGCGTCGAGCGTCTCGCGCAGCACCTCGGCGAGGTCGGTCTCGGCGCCGCCCTCGGAGAGCCAGCGGCCGATGGAGACGCCGAAGACCGTCGCGGTGGCGTGGGCGACGAGCACGGCGGTGAGCGGATCCGACCCGCGCTCCGCGAAGCCCTGGCGCACGGCCTCCTGCATCGCCTGCACCTTGCGCATCTCGCGCTCCTGCAGCCCCGCGTCGGCGCCGATGATGCGCTTGCGGGCGAGCAGGGTGTCGCGCCCCTCCGCGAACTGGGAGGCGACGACCTCCGGGAAGCCGTCCTCGACGACCTGGAGCGGGGAGCGGTCGGGCGACGCCTCGCGGATGATGCGCGTCACGAGCGCGGGCAGCTCGTCCTCCTCGGCGAACAGCACCTCGCGCTTGTCGGCGAAGTGGCGGAAGAAGGTGCGGGTGGTGAGGCCGGCGCGGGCGGTGATCTCCGGCACGGTCGTCTCGGCGAAGCCCCGGCTCTGGAACAGCTCGAGCGCGGCGGCCGCTAGGCGCTCGCGCGTGTCCGGCTGCCATCTGCTCATGCGTCGATCCTAGGTGATGACGCGACGTGCCATGACAGTGCATACTGATGACACGCGATGTCATCAGGCAGCGCGATCCTCAGATCGGAGATCCGCCGTGTCCACCGAAACCGCCGCCTGGCTCGCCTCGTCCGCCGCCGACCTCACCGTCGGGTCCGCGCCGCGCACCGCACCCCGGGAGGGCGAGGTCGCCGTCCGCGTCCGCGCCGTCGCGATCAACCCGCTCGACACCATGAAGCAGCACATGGGCGACCTCATGTACCGCTGGCTCCCGCACCCCGCGGTGCTGGGCGAGGACGTCGCGGGCGTCATCGAGGAGGTCGGCCCCGGCGTCACGCGCTTCGCCGTCGGCGACCGGGTCGTCGCGTACGCGGTGGGCATGGAGAAGGGGCGGCGGCACGCGCCCGAGGGCGGGTTCCAGACGCGCGCGATCGTGCGCAACAACCTCGCCGCGCCGATCCCGGACGCGATGCGCTTCGAGGACGCCGCCGTCCTCCCGCTCGGGATCTCGACCGCCGCGTCCGGCCTCTTCGGCGCCGGCCAGCTCGGCTTGCGCATGCCCGACGCGACCACGCCGCCGACGGGGGAGACCGTGGTGGTGTGGGGCGGATCCACGAGCGTCGGCATGAACGCGATCCAGCTCGCGGTCGCCGCCGGCTACGACGTCGTGACGACCGCGTCGCCGCGCAACCACGAGCTCGTGAGGAGCCTCGGCGCGAGCCGCGCGTTCGACTACCGCAGCCCGACGGCGGTCCGCGACATCACGGCGCAGCTCGCGGAGAGCGGCCGCAAGGTGGCGGGCGTGCTCGCGATCGGCACGGGATCCGGGGCGCCGGCCGTCGACATCGCCATCGCGAGCGGCGCGACGCGGGTCAGCATGGCGAGCCCGCCGGTGTCGTTCGAGACCCTGCCGCGCGGCGGCCGCGTGGGCCTGCCGCTCGTGCGCCTCGGGATCCGCATGGGCACGGCGACCCCGGCCCTGATGCTCCGCGCACGCGTCCGCGGGATCCGGGCGAGCTTCATCTGGGGCAGCGCGCTCATGCACGACGGCGTCGGCGCGATGCTCTGGGGGCGGTTCCTGCCGGCCGCGCTCGCCGAGGGCCGCTACGTGGCGGCGCCCGCAGCCGAGGTCGTCGGCACGGGGCTCGAGGCGATCCAGCCGGCGATGGACCGCCTGCGCGCGGGCGTCTCGGCACGGAAGCTCGTGGTCGCGCTCTAGCTGTACTCGGCCATGACGTTGGTGACACTTCGGGGCGTGTGAAGAGGCCTCCTGGCTTGATGGAGCTGTTCAGTTCAACCATCGCCAGGAGGCCTCGATGTCCCACGGTA
>NZ_JAAVCB010000028.1:0-26535 GCF_014802555.1 Clavibacter sp.
CCGCGCCGACGCGCTTGACCCCTTCATCGAGCACTACAACACTGAACGAATCCACTCAAGCCACGGGCTCACGCCCGCGGCCCGAGTGTCACCAACGTCATGACCCAGTACAGCTAGGGCGCACCGGTGCGGAGAGCCACCGTCGTCCGGCCGCGAGGGGTGCCGGGTCGCGGCGGACGATGCCGCCCCGCGGGAGGTCACGTCGTGCGCGCCGTCCGGGTGATCGGACGGAGGGGACCGGAGGCGATCAGCCGGCGACGTCGATGAGGACCTCGTTGCGTCGCAGGAACCAGGGCTTGTAGGGCGGGTCGAACCGGGCGAAGCGGGGTGCGGAGAGGGTGGTGATCGACGCCTCGGCCAAGGCAGCGATGAGCTCCTCGCAGCGCTCGTCGTAGCGGGCCCGCGTCCAGCGGCCGGAGTAGGTCGTGGCCGCCACGAGCGCCTCGGGGACCGTCCGGAGGGAGACCTCGGGGCTCGTCGGCGCAGGAGCCGTCGCCTCGGTGAACGTCGACGGGAGGACGAACGCGACGACATGGCTCCCGGCGTCCTGCCCCGCCGTCTGGACGACGGGTGCTGCCATCGCGATCTCCTGCGAGACCGGGGCCTGGACGACCGGCGCCGTCATGGCCACCTTCCCGCCCGCGGCGTTCGCCCCGCTGATGTAGCCGAACAGGGCTCGGAACGCCGTGTTGCCGGCGGCGTCGAAGTCGGCGCGGACAGTGACCTCCGCGACGACGTGCTCGGGGTATCGGCGCACCTGGAAGGAGGACTCCTCACGCACCACGGTGTACGGCTGCTGCTCGGTCATGGTGGCACGCTACCCGGGCGGCCTCCCTGGGCCCAGGGCGCTGCGGTCTTCGGATTCTCAAGCGCGGACGATGCGCCCGGTGTCGACCGCTGAGTCGTGGTCGGCGCATCCGCTCGCGGTGCGACGCCGCGCGCCACGACACGTGCGGGCGCGGCACCACGCGGGTCAGAGGCGGCGGATCGTCAGCTCGTCGGTGATGTCGCCGACCGTCGCGCCGAGCGCGGCCACGAGGGCGTCGGCGTCCACGAGGGCGGAGACGCCGTGCTCGCCTGCGCCCATGCCGATGCGCCGGCCCGCGATCCGCTCGTCCGCGTAGACGGGCAGGTCGCCGTCGGCCCC
This sequence comes from Clavibacter sp., assembly GCF_014802555.1. Classification (NCBI taxonomy): domain Bacteria; kingdom Bacillati; phylum Actinomycetota; class Actinomycetes; order Micrococcales; family Microbacteriaceae; genus Clavibacter; species Clavibacter sp. The sequence goes on from NZ_JAAVCB010000028.1 coordinate 1,148, forward strand.
GAGCGGCGTGATGGTGCCGCGCTCGTACCCCGTCGCCTCGAGCGCCACCTCGGGCGCCGGCATCGACAGCTTGTTGACGCCCACGAGCGCGCGCGGCTTCGACCAGCTGATCTGCCGGTCGCCCGGCACGAGCGCGATGAGCAGCGCGCCGTCGTGCCGCTTGACCACGAGCGACTTCACGAGGTGCGACGCCTCGATCCCGAGGCCGGCCGCGGCCTCCTCGAGCGACGAGGCGTCCGGGCGGTCCACGACCTCGACGTCGATGCCGAGGCGGGCGGCGTGATCGAGCACGCGCTGGCGGCCGCGGGGGGGGGGGCGGCGTCGTCGGATCCGGACGGGACGGGAGAGGGGGAGATGTCGGCCATGCTCGGGCAACGCCGCGGGAATGCCCCGCCTTCCCGACGCGTTGCCCACCCGTGACCGACTCCACCGCCCCCGCCCTGCCCGCCATCCGCGTCGACGTCTGGTCGGACATCGCGTGCCCGTGGTGCTACGTCGGCAAGCGCCGCTTCGAGCGCGGAGCGCGCGACTTCCAGGCCCGGACGCCCGACGCCCCGGAGATCGCGATCACCTACCGCTCGTTCGAGCTCGCCCCCGACACCCCGGTCGACTTCCAGGGCACCGAGGTCGACTTCCTCGCGGGACACAAGCGCATCCCGGCCGACCGCGTCGCGACGATGCTCGACGACATGACCCGGCTCGCCGCCGCCGAGGGCCTCGCCTACGACTACGACGCGCTGCAGCACACCAACACGGTCCTCGCGCACGAGCTGCTGCACCTGGCGCGCGTGCGCGGCGTGCAGCTCGAGATGGTGGAGCGGCTGCTGAAGGCGTACTTCACCGAGGGGCGTCACGTCGGCCGCGTGCCGGACCTCGTCGAGCTCGCGGTCGAGGTCGGCCTCGATGCCGACGAGGTGCGCGAGGCCCTGGAGTCGCACCGTCACCTCGACGACGTGCGCGCCGACCAGGCGCAGGCGCTCGCCTACGGGATCCAGGGCGTTCCCTTCTTCGTGATCGACGAGCGCTTCGGCATCTCCGGTGCGCAGGACCCGTCGGTGTTCACCTCCGCGCTCGGCGAGGCCTTGGCCGCGCGCGACGGCGACACGGTCCGCGTCGTCGCGGGCGAGGAGGCGACGCGATGAGCCCGTCACCCGCCACCGGCGCGCTGCCCGTCGCCGCGTCCCCCTTCACGATGCGCGGATCCGTCGACGCGGCCGTCTGCGAGGGCGACTCCTGCCTGGTGCCCGGCGCCTCCGCCGTCGACGCCCCGGCCGCTGATGACTCCTCCGCCGACGCGTCCGCCGCCGCCGACCTCGCGCGGGTCCGCGACGCGATCGACGCCGGTCTCGCCATCTGACCGTCCCTCCCCAGGCGCCCGCCGCCTGGTCCCCGCGGGCATCGCGCTCCGCGTCCGCCGCCCGCCGTCCCGTCTGGGAGAATCGAGCCGTCATGTCCTCTCCGACCCTCGCCCCCGTCCCCTCCGCGGCCGACGCGCCCGGCGCCCCCGCGCCCTCCGCCGAGCCCGCCCTGCGCATCGGCGGCATCCCGCTCGACATGCCCGTGGTGCTCGCGCCCATGGCCGGCATCACCAACACCGCGTTCCGGCGCCTCTGCCGCGAGTTCGGCGCCGGCCTCTACGTCAGCGAGATGATCACGAGCCGCGCCCTCGTCGAGCGCACGCCCGAGTCCATGCGGCTCATCACGCACCACCCGTCGGAGAAGGTGCGCTCCATCCAGCTCTACGGGGTGGATCCGAAGACCGTGCGCGAGGCCGTCACCATGCTCGTCGCGGAGGACCGCGCCGACCACATCGACCTCAACTTCGGCTGCCCGGTCGCCAAGGTCACGCGCAAGGGCGGGGGAGCGGCCCTGCCGTGGAAGCTCGGGCTCTTCACCGACATCGTCGAGGGCGCCGTGAAGGCGGCGGGCAACATCCCCCTCACCGTGAAGATGCGCAAGGGCATCGACGCCGACCACCTCACCTACCTCGAGGCCGGGCGCGCCGCCGAGGGCGCGGGCGTCGCCTCCATCGCGCTGCACGCGCGCACGGCCGCGGACTACTACAGCGGCCACGCCGACTGGTCGGCCATCGCGAAGCTCAAGCAGGCCATCCGGAACGTCCCCGTCCTCGGCAACGGCGACATCTGGGCCGCGGAGGACGCCATCCGCATGATGGACGAGACCGGCGCGGACGGCGTGGTCGTCGGCCGCGGCTGCCTCGGCCGCCCGTGGCTCTTCGGCGACCTCGCCGCCGCGTTCCACGCTCGCGCCGCCGGCCTCGATCCTGCGGACACGCCCCGCGCCCACCCTTCGCAGGGCCAGGTCGCCGACACCTTCCGCCGCCACGTCGAGCTCCTCACCGAGTTCTTCGAGAGCGAGGAGCGGGGCTGCCGCGACGCACGCAAGCACGTGGCCTGGTACTTCAAGGGCTATCCGGTCGGCGGGGACCTGCGGGCAGCGCTCGCCTCCGCGTCCTCGCTCGCGGAGATCGACGGCCTGCTCGCCACGCTCGACCGCGACCAGCCGTACCCGGGTGCGGGCGCCGAGGGCGCGCGCGGCCGCCAGGGCAGCATGAAGCGCACGGCGCTGCCCGACCGGTGGCTCGAGAGCCGCGACATCGACGCGCAGGATGCGATGGAGATCGCGGACGGGGAGATCCACAACAGTGGCGGCTGAGGGCATGACGACGAGGTCCACGTACAGCGAGACCGACGCCGAGCGCTGGTACCCGGAGCAGCACTCGTCCCGTCGCAGCGACTTCGCGCGCGACCGCGCCCGCCTCCTGCACTCCAGCGCGCTCCGGCGCCTGGCCGCGAAGACCCAGGTGCTGAGCCCCATGGCCGGCCTCGACTTCGCGCGCAACCGCCTCACCCACTCCCTCGAGGTGGCGCAGGTGGGCCGCGAGCTCGCCTCGAGCCTCGACCTCGATCCCGACGTGGTCGACACCGCGTGCCTCGCCCACGACATCGGGCACCCGCCGTTCGGCCACAACGGCGAGCGGGCGCTCAACGACTGGGCGTCCGACATCGGCGGCTTCGAGGGCAACGCGCAGACGCTGCGCCTGCTCACGCGGCTCGAGCCCAAGGTCATCGGGCCGGAGGCCCGGCCCTACGGCCTCAACCTCACGCGCGCGAGCCTCGACGCGAGCTGCAAGTACCCGTGGCCGAGCTCGCAGTCGGTGCCCGACCCCTCGGGCCGCGGCAAGTTCGGCTTCTACGACGACGACGTGGCCGCGTTCGAGTGGCTGCGCGAGGGCGCGCCCGCCGGCCGCAAGTGCATCGAGGCCGAGGTCATGGACCTCAGCGACGACATCGCCTACTCGGTGCACGACTTCGAGGACGCCATCGTCGGCGGCTACGTCGACGTGCGCGCGCTCGGCGCCCGGGTCGACCACGAGGAGCTCGTCGACTCGATGGTCGCGTGGATCGGCGGCGCGCACTCGCACGAGGAGCTCATCCAGGCCTTCGACCGCCTCGACTCCCTCGACGTCTGGGTGGACGAGTACGACGGCGGCCGCGGCGCGCAGGCCGCGCTGAAGGACCTCACGAGCCAGCTCATCGGCCGGTTCGCGGGTGCCGCCACGCAGCTCACGCGCGCCACGCACACCGACCGCAGCCTCATCCGCTTCGGCGCGCACGTGGTGGTGCCCCGGGCGATCCAGGCGGAGATCGCCGTGCTGAAGGGCATCGTGGCCGCGTTCGTGATGTCGAAGAACACGCGCCAGCCCATCTACGCCCGCCAGCGCGAGGTGCTCGCGGGCCTCGCCGACGCGTTGCACGCGCGCGGCGCCGACGAGCTCGACCCCGGCTTCGCGGGCGACTGGCGCGAGGCCGCGGACGACGGGGCGCGCAAGCGCGTCATCGTCGACCAGGTCGCCAGCCTCACCGACCAGTCGGCCATCTCCTGGTACGAGCGCCTGTGCGCCCGGCCCGTCTTCTGATGCCGGCTCGGCTGATGCCCGCAGGGCCGCGGCTCGCCGCGGACGCCGGTCGTAGGATGAGCCGATGGCCCTGATCCGCAAGAACGACATCGACGAGGTCCGCTCCCGGGTCAACCTGGGCGACGTGGTGGGGGAGTACGTCACCCTCAAGTCCGCCGGCGTCGGATCGCTCAAGGGCCTCTGCCCCTTCCACGACGAGCGCACCCCGAGCTTCCACGTGCGGCCGCAGGTCGGCTTCTACCACTGCTTCGGCTGCGGCGAGGGCGGCGACGTCTACACGTTCCTGCAGCACATGGACCACGTGACCTTCGCCGAGGCCGTGGAGCGCATGGCGCAGCGCATCGGCTACCAGCTCCATTACGAGGACGGACAGGCGGCCACGGACCAGGGCAACCGGTCGCGCCTGCTCGGCGCGAACGAGGCGGCCGCGGAGTTCTTCGTGGAGCAGCTCGGATCCGAGGAGGCGGAGATCGGCCGCACCTTCCTCGGGGAGCGCGGCTTCGACCAGGGCGCCGCGCAGCGCTTCGGCGTCGGCTTTGCCCCGCAGAGCTGGGACGCGCTCTCCTCGCACCTCAAGGCCAAGGGCTACGCGGAGGCCGAGCTCGTGACCGCCGGTCTCCTCAGCCAGGGCGACCGCGGCGCGTACGACCGGTTCCGCGGTCGGCTGGTCTGGCCCATCCGCGACCTCACGGGCGCCACCGTCGGTTTCGGCGCGCGGCGCCTCCGCGAGGACGACAAGGGCCCCAAGTACCTCAACACCCCCGAGACGCCCGTCTACCACAAAAGCTCCGTGCTCTACGGGCTCGACCTCGCCAAGCGCGACGTGAGCCGCGGCCGGCAGGTCGTGGTGGTCGAGGGCTACACCGACGTCATGGCGTGCCACCTAGCGGGGATCACCACGGCGGTCGCCACGTGCGGCACGTCGTTCGGCGTCGACCACATCAAGGTGCTCCGCCGCGTGCTCGGCGACGACAGTGGCCTCGGCGAGGTCGTCTTCACCTTCGACCCCGACGCCGCAGGCCAGAAGGCCGCCATGCGCGCGTTCTCGGAGGAGCGGCGCTTCGCCGCGCAGACGTATGTCGCGGTCGGGCCCGAGGGCCTGGATCCGTGCGACCTCCGCCTCACGCGCGGCGACGACGCCGTACGCCGGATGATCCAGGGCAAGAAGCCCATGTTCGAGTTCGCGATCAAGCAGATCCTCGCCGACCACGACCTCGAGACCGTCGAGGGCCGGGTCGCCGCGCTCCGGGCAGCCGCGCCCGTGGTCGCCGACATCCGCGACCCGTCGCTCCGCCCGGGCTATGCGCGCGAGCTCGCCGGGTGGCTCGGCATGGACCTCACCGAGGTCGGCCGCGCCGTCCAGACCGCGGGCCGCAGCATGCCCGCCGACGGCGCCGACCGGTCGGGCGGCGCGCCGCAGGGCCGTCACGCGCAGGGCGGGCACGGCCCGGACGACGACGGCGCAGGCGACGCGTCCCGCTCCATGTCGCTCATGGACCTGCCGACCGACCTCGCGACCCGCCTCGAGCGCGACGCCCTCATGGCGATGCTGCAGCACCCCGAGCTCGTGGGGAACGACCTCGTCATGCGCGCCGCGCAGGTGACCTTCGTCAACGAGAGCCTCGCGGTCGTCCGCGACGGCGTCATCGGGAGCATGGACGCCCTCGGCGGCGCCGACTGGCTCTCGCGCGTGGCCCTCGAGGTGCCGGAGTCGTTCGCGACGCTCGTCAAGCAGCTCGGCGTCGCACCGCTGCCGAACCGCGGCGACGCCGACAAGCTGGCCGTCTACGTGAAGGGCGTCACGGCCGAGCTCGTCGGGCGCGACCTGCTGCGGCGCAAGGCCGACCTCATCGGCCGGCTGCAGCGCACGGACGCGACGCACGAGCGCGAGCGGTACCAGGAGATCCAGCGCGAGCTCATGCAGGTCGAGGCCGAACGCCGCGCGCTCCGCGAATAGGCGCGATCCGTCCGCGTGGACCGCGTCCCACGACGGATCCCGTCGCGCGGGCCATGTTGCATTCGTGTGAAGAAGCGTCTCCGCGCGTCCCCGGGGTCGGGGCTGCTGTTTCCCGTGTGTTAGAAATCATGCACAGCACAGCGTCCGTGTCTCACCCGTCGCGGGCGCGATCCCCTTCATGAAAGAGGCACTCGGAACATGACGTCCGCATTCTCCCGGCGCTCACGCGTCCTGCTCGCCACGGCCGGGTTCTCCGCCGCGGCCCTCGTCCTCGCCGGCTGCTCCGGCGGATCCGGCGACCCGCTCGCCGAGGACGGCGCCTCAGGCGGCGGTTCCATCGTCGTCGGCACGACCGACAAGGTCCTCTCGCTCGACCCCGCCGGCTCCTACGACAACGGCTCGTTCGCGGTGCAGAACCAGGTCTACCCCTTCCTGTTCAACAGCCCGTACGGCAGCCCGGACGTCGAGCCCGACCTCGCCGTCTCCGGCGAGTACACCTCGCCGAACGAGTTCACGGTCGAGCTGAAGCCCGACCTGAAGTTCGCGAACGGCCACGCGCTCACCGCGAGCGACGTCAAGTACACGTTCGACCGCATCGCGACCATCGCGGCCAACGGCGCCGACAACGGCAACGGCCCGTCGTCGCTGCTCGCGAACGTCGAGTCCGTCGCCGCGCCGGACGACACCACCGTCGTCTTCACGCTGAAGACCGCGAACGACCAGACGTTCGAGCAGGTGCTCTCCAGCCCCGCCGGCCCCATCGTCGACGAGGAGGTTTTCCCGGCCGACAAGCTCGCCGACCCGGCCGACATCGTCGCGGCGAACGCCTTCGCGGGCCAGTACGTCATCACCGACTTCCAGCTCAACCAGCTCGTCGCGTACGCGCCCAACGCCGACTACCAGGGCGTCCTGCCGAAGCCCGCGAACGGCGGCGTGACCGCGCGCTACTACGCGGACGAGACCACGATGAAGCTCGCCGTGCAGAACGGCGAGATCGACGTCGTGGGCCGCTCGCTCGGCGCGACCGACATCGCGGACCTCAAGAAGGACGACTCCGTCCAGGTCATCGACGGCCCCGGCGGCGAGATCCGCTACATCACGTTCAACCTGAACACGCAGCCCTTCGGCAAGACGACGGGCGAGGCCGACGAGGCCAAGGCCCTCGCCGTGCGCACGGCCGCGGCCGACCTCGTCGACCGCGAGGAGCTGTCGACCCAGGTCTACAACGGCACCTACACGCCGCTCTACTCCTACGTGGCCGACGGCCTCTCCGGCGCCAACGAGGCGCTCAAGGGCGTCTACGGCGACGGGAACGGCGGGCCGGACGCGGACAAGGCCGCGAAGGCCCTGTCCGATGCGGGCGTGCAGACGCCCGTCGCGCTGCAGCTCCAGTTCAACCCGGACCACTACGGCGCAGGATCGGACGACGAGTACGCGCTCATCAAGCAGCAGCTCGAGGCGACCGGCCTGTTCCAGGTCAACCTGCAGTCCACGATCTGGGACCAGTACAGCAAGGCCCGCGTCAACGACGAGTACCCGGCGTACCAGCTCGGCTGGTTCCCCGACTGCTCGGACGCGGACAACTACCTGACGCCGTTCTTCTCCCCGCAGTCCTTCGTGAAGAACCACTACGACAACCCCACCGTGACGGACCTCATCACGCAGCAGCTGTCGGAGGCGGACTCCACGAAGCGCGCCGAGCTCATCGGCCAGATCCAGGACGACGTCGCCGCCGACCTGCCGACCCTGCCCCTGCTCCAGGGCTCGCAGGTCGCGGTGGCCGGCAAGGACGTGAAGGGCGTGACGCTCGACGCCTCCTTCAAGTTCCGCTACGCACCGATCACCAAGGGCTAGCCGGCCCGACGGAGGCCGTCTCCTAGGCTGAAGGCCTCCTCGGATGGGGCGTCCCGCTGCGGCGGGACGCCCCATCCCCATGCCGCCCCGTGTGGCATCCCGACCCGGCGCACCACCCGCACGACGACCCGAAAGGCACCACTTCCGTGACCGTCATCCCGGACGCGATCCCCGCGTCCGCGCCCCCCGGGGCGCAGCAGCCCAAGGCCCGGAAGCAGGGGATCGGGCTCGGCCAGTACATCCTCATCCGCGCCGTGCTCATCATCCCGACCGTGTTCATCCTCGTGACGCTGGTGTTCTTCCTCATGCGCATCGTGGGCGACCCGATCTCCGCCGCCGTGGGCGACCGCCTCACGCCCGAGCAGCTGCAGGAGCGCCTCGCGACCGCCGGGTTCGACCGGCCGATCATCGTGCAGTACCTCGAGTACCTCGGCCAGATCGCGACGGGGAACTTCGGCCGCTCGCTCACCGACAACCGGCTCATCAGCGAGGTGCTGCTGCAGTACGGCTCGGCCACGCTCGAGCTCGTCATCTACTCGCTGATCGTGGCTTTCCTCATCGGCATCCCGCTCGGCCTCGTGGCCGCCTACTACAAGGACCGCACGCCCGACGCCGTGCTGCGGATCCTCGCGATCCTCGCCTACGCCACGCCCGTCTTCTTCGCGGGCCTGCTCCTCAAGCTCGTGTTCTCGGTCTGGCTCGGGATCCTCCCGCTGTCCGGCCGTGCGGACACGCGCGTCGAGGTGGCCCTCGGCCGGCTGGAGAACCCGACCGGCATCTACCTGATCGACGCGCTCCGCCTCGGCAGCCCCACCGCCGTCAGCGACGTGCTCGAGCACGCGGTGCTGCCGGCGCTCGCGCTGGGGCTCCTCACCGCGGGCATCTTCCTGCGGCTCGTGCGCACCAACGTCATCTCGACGCTCGGCACCGAGTACGTGGACGCGGCGCGCTCGCGCGGCGTCGGCGAGTTCCGGCTCACGACCCGGCACGCGCTGAAGCCCGCCCTCATCCCGATCATCACGGTCGTGGGCCTGCAGATCGCCGTCATGCTCGGCGGCGCGGTGCTCACGGAGACCACGTTCGAGTGGCGGGGCCTCGGCTTTCAGCTCGCGCAGTACCTCGCGGCGCGCGACTTCGTCGCCGTGCAGGGGATCGTGGCGCTGCTGGCCGTGATCGTGGCCGTGACCAACTTCATCGTCGACGTCGTCGCGGCGCTCATCGATCCGCGAGTGAGGTACTGACATGACCGCCACCACCACGTCCCCCGCCCCCGCCCCGGCACGCCGCACCCTGTTCCAGCGCCTCCCGCTCGTCTCGCACGTGCGGCAGAGCGTGGGCCTCCAGCGCGGCATGCTCGTCGCCGGCATGGTCATCACGGGGATCTTCATCCTGCTCGCGGCGCTCGCGCCCGTCATCGCGCCGTTCGGCTTCGCGCAGGGCCGCGACGACAGCGGGTCGTTCCCGCGCCAGTCCGCGCCCGACGGCACGCACATCTGGGGAACCACGGTCGGCGGATACGACGTGTTCTCGCGCGTCGTCTGGGGCACGCAGACCGCGCTGTCCGTCGTCGTGATCGCCGTGATCCTCTCGCTGTTCGTCGGAGTGCTGCTCGGCGTGGTCTCCGGCTACCTCGGCGGCTGGCTCGACCGGATCCTCGTGGTCATCGCCGACGCCATCTACCCGTTCCCGACGCTGCTGCTCGCCATCGTGGTCAGCATCGTGCTGAACGGCGGCCAGTCGAGCCTGTGGGGCGGCATCCTGTCCGCGGCCGTGAGCATCACGGTCGTCTACATCCCGCAGTACTTCCGGGTCATCCGCGCCGAGGTCGTGCGGCTGAAGGCGGAGGCGTTCGTCGAGAGCGCCAAGGTCATCGGCACGTCGACGCCGCGGATCATGTTCGTGCACGTGCTGCGGAACTCCACCCGCACGCTGCCGCTGATCCTCACGCTCAACGCCTCCGAGGCGATCCTCACGCTCGCGGGCCTGGGCTTCCTCGGCTTCGGCATCTCGCCGACGTCGGCCGCCGAGTGGGGCTACGACCTCAACCGCGCGCTCGCGGACACCGCGAGCGGCGTCTGGTGGACGGGCGTCTTCCCCGGCGTCGCCATCGTGCTGCTGGTCCTCGGGCTCACGCTCGTCGGCGAGAGCGTGAACGACATCTCCGACCCCAAGCTGCGCGCCCGCAAGCGCGCCGACACGAAGAAGGTGGCCGCATGAGCGACGTCGTCTCCATCCGCGACCTCGGCGTCACCTTCGCGACCGACGGCGGCGACGTCCGCGCGGTCGACGGGGTGTCCCTGACCGTGTCGCCCGGCGAGATCCTCGCCATCGTGGGGGAGTCGGGGTCGGGCAAGTCCGTCACCGCCCGCACGATCCTCGGCCTCCTGCCGGACACGGCCGTCACCGACGGGGCCGTGCTCCTCAGCGACCGGAAGGGCGCGGGCGCGGTCGACGTGCTGTCCATCTCCGCCGACCAGCTGCGCCAGGCGCGCGGCCGCGACGTGGCGATGGTGTTCCAGGAGCCGTCGACGGCGCTGAACCCCGTGCACACGGTGGGCTGGCAGATCGTCGAGGGCCTGCGCGCCCACGGCCGCGTCTCGAAGAAGGAGGGCCGCGCGAAGGCGATCGACATCCTCCGCCGCGTCGGCATCCCGGATCCCGAGACCCGGGTCGACCACTACCCGCACCAGTTCTCGGGCGGGCAGAAGCAGCGCGTGGTCATCGCGATGGCGCTCGTCCTGGATCCCGGCCTCATCGTCGCCGACGAGCCCACCACCGCTCTCGACGTGACCGTGCAGGCGGAGATCCTCGACCTGCTGCGCCGCTGCCGCGACGAGTTCGGAGCGGCCGTCATCCTCATCACGCACAACATGGGCGTCGTGGCCGACCTCGCCGACCGCGTGGCCGTCATGTACCGCTCGCGGCTCGTGGAGCAGGCCGACGTCGCCACGCTCTTCGCGTCGCCGAAGGAGGAGTACACCAGGAACCTCCTGGCGTCCGTCCCGAAGCTCGGCGAGGGCGTCGCCGCGACGGTGGAGCGCGCCGCGGTGCGCACCCGCGCGCGGGCGGCGTCGGCCACCGAGGCGGCCCCCGTGGTCGTCGCGAAGGGGCTCGAGATCGAGTACCCGGGGCGCCTGGGGAGCCCGGCGTTCCGCGCCGTCAAGGGCGTGGACCTGCGCATCGAGGCCGGCGAGGTCCTCGGGCTCGTGGGGGAGTCGGGCTCGGGCAAGACCACCATCGGCCGCGCCATCGCGGGCCTGACCAACGTGACCGGCGGATCCCTCCGGGTCCTCGGCACCGAGATGCTCGGCGTGCGGGAGCGCGACTTCCGCACGCAGCGCGCCGACATCGGGTTCGTGTTCCAGGATCCGGCGACGAGCTTCAACCCGCGCCTCACCATCGCCGAGTGCGTGGCCGAGCCGCTCATCGTGCACGGACGCGCGAGGTCCCCGCAGGCCGCGCGCGCCCGCGTCGACGAGCTGATGGAAGCGGTGCAGCTGCCGAAGGCCTTCGGCGACCGCTACCCGCACGAGCTCTCCGGCGGTCAGCGCCAGCGCGCGAGCCTCGCCCGCGCCCTCGCGCTCGAGCCGAGCCTGCTGGTGGCCGACGAGCCCACGAGCGCGCTCGACGTGTCGGTGCAGGCGCGCGTGCTGGAGCTCTTCGCCGAACTGCAGCGCGAGCTCGGGTTCGCGGCGCTCTTCATCAGCCACGACCTGGCCGTGGTCGACCTGCTCGCCGACCGGATCGCCGTGCTCTACCGCGGTGAGCTGGTGGAGGAGGGGACGGGCGCCGAGGTGCTGGGGAACCCGCAGCACCCGTACACGCAGCGCCTCCTCGCGTCGCTGCCCGTCCCGGATCCCGCGGAGCAGGCCGAGCGCCGCGCCCGGCTGCACGCGCTGCGGGCCGCCGAGCGGACCGCCGGCTGACGGGCTCCGAGCGGGGCCCGGCCCACCCCGGGCATGATGGGTCGGAACCCGCACCCGTCGTGCGGCCGGTCACGCCGGCCCACCGCACGACCACGCCGAGGACGGAGCAGCGCATGACGCACACCCCCCGAGACGCCGACGCGGACGGCGGATCCGCCGAGCCCGTGCTCGACGCCCGCGACCTGCGGCTGGCGTACCCCGCCCGCCGCGGGGCGGAGACGCCGCCGGCCGTCGACGGGATCACGCTGCGGATCATGCCGGGCGAGGTGCTCGGCGTGGTGGGCGCGAGCGGATCCGGGAAGTCGTCGCTCGCGCGCGTGCTCGCGGGTCTCGTCCCGTCGGGCGACGAGGGGGCAGCCGTGCCGCGGATCACGGGCGGCGACGCCTCCGTGCTCGGCCAGGGCCTCCGCCGCATGGGCCGCCGGGCGCGCACGCGCACCACGTACGGCATCGGCTACGTGCCGCAGGACGCGGGTACCACGCTGCACCCGCAGCTGACGGCGAGCGAGGCCATCGCCGAGCCGATCTTCTCCCGCGACCGCCGCTTCGACAGCCAGGTCGCCGCGCGCCGCGTCGTGACCCTGCTCGCGGCGCTCGACCTGCCGCCCGGCACGCAGGACCGCTACCCGCACGAGCTCTCCAGCGGCCAGCGCCAGCGCGTCGCCCTCGCCCGCGCGCTCGTGCTCGGCCCGCGCCTCCTCATCGCCGACGAGCCGACCTCGGGCGTCGACGTCATGAGCCGCGTCGCCGTCCTCGACCTGCTGCGCGACCTCCAGTCCCGAGGCGGCTTCTCCGCCCTCATCGTCAGCCACGACCTCGCCGTCGTCGAGCGCCTCACCGACCGCCTCGCCGTGCTGCACCGCGGCACGCTGGTGGGCTACGGCGCGATCGACGACGTGCTCGCGGATCCCACGCACCCGTACGTGCAGGGCCTCGCCGAGTCGCGCATGGCCGCCGAGCCCGCGCCCGACGGAGCCGGCCCCGACGTCGTGCTGCGATCCCCCGAACCGCCCGCCCGCGTCCCGCATCCCCGGAGGCCCCGCACATGACCGACACCACCGCATCCGCATCCGCCCCGCGCCGCGTCCACCGCGCGGTCGACGGCGCCACCCCGCACCGCCTCACGGGCGACGCGCGTCCGGCGCCCGGCCCCATCGCGATGCTGCCGCGCACCGAGGACGCATACCTCGAGGCCGTCCGTGCGGCCGGCGGCGAGGTGGCCGACCTCTCCGAGGAGACCCGCGGCATCGTCTGGCTGTCCATCACCCGCGCCGCCGAGCTCACGGACACGCTCGCCGCGAACCCGCAGGTCCAGTGGGTGCAGCTGCCGTTCGCGGGCGTCGACGCCTTCGCCGACACCCTCCGCGCGTGCGACCGGCCCGACCTCGTCTGGACGAGCGCCAAGGGCGCCTACTCCGAGCCGGTCGCCGAGCACGCGCTCGCGCTGACCCTCGCGACCCTGCGCCAGCTGCCGGAGCGCGCCCGGGCGACGTCCTGGGGATCCTCCGCCGGCCTCTCGCTCTACCGTGCGGAGGTGGTGGTGGTCGGCGCCGGCGGCATCGCGCTGGAGTACATCCGGCTGCTCGCCCCGTTCGACTGCACGGTCACGGTCGTGCGCCGCAGCGGCGACCCCGTCGAGGGCGCGGATCGCACCATCACGGCCGACCGGCTCGACGAGGTGCTCGCGAGCGCCGACGTCGTCATGCTCGCCGCGGCCAGCACCGACGACACCGCCGGGCTCATCGGCGCCGCGCAGCTCGCGGCGATGAAGGACACGGCGGTCCTCGTCAACATCGCCCGCGGCGCGCTCGTCGACCCCGACGCGCTCGTCGACGCGCTCCGCTCGGGCGCGATCCACGGCGCGGGCCTCGACGTCACGTCGCCCGAGCCGCTGCCCGACGGCCACCCGCTGTTCTCCGAGCAGCGGTGCATCGTCACGCCGCACACCGCCGACACCCCGGACATGGTCCGGCCGCTGCTGGCCGAGCGGATCCGCCTCAACACGGAAGGCTTCCTCCGCACGGGCGACTTCGTCGGCATCGTGGAGCCGTCCTCGGGCTACTGACGCCGGCGTGCCCGCTGCCCGCCCGCCCGCGCCGCGTCGGACGCGACCCGTAGGGTGAGGACCATGATGACGCCCGAGGAAGCCGCCGTGCCCGAGGTCTCGATGTGGGCGGGCGGCTACACCGCCGACGCCGGCGGATCGGGCGTCGGCATCACGGCTCTCGCGGTCGACCCCATAACGGGCGACCTCGCGGTCGTCGGCACCGCCGTGGAGACGCCGTCGCCCTCGTTCCTCCTCGCGCACGGGGACATGGTCTACGCGGTGGGGGAGGCAGCCGACCGCGTGGAGGCGTTCCGCCACGGTCCCGTGGGATCGCTGCAGTGGGCGGGCGGGCAGCCGAGCGGCGGATCCGGCCCCTGCCACCTGCACGTGGTCAACGGCGTGCTCCTCACCGCGCACTACGGCGACGGCACCGTCGCCGTCCACCCGCTCTCGGGCGACGGCACCCTCGGCGAGGCGACGCAGCTCCTGACGGCCGAGGGATCCGGCCCCCGCCCGCAGCAGGACGGCCCGCACGCGCACGCCACGCTCCACGTCGGCGGCGGCATCGTCCTCAGCGCCGACCTCGGCACCGACACGGTGCACGTCCACGCCCTCCACGACGGCCGCCTCGACCGGATCGGCGCCGTCGCCCTCCCCGCGGGCACGGGGCCCCGGCACATGGCCCTCCTGTCGTCGGGCCGCGTTCTCCTCGTCGGCGAGCTCGACGGCACCCTGCACGCGCTCGAGGGCCAGGGCGCGACCTGGCGCGTCGCCTGGTCCACCGTGTGCGCGTCCGAGACCGATGCCCGCGACTCCGCCGCCGAGGTGCAGGTGTCCGCCGACGAGCGGCTCGCCTACGTCGGCCTCCGCGGCTCCGACCGGATCGCGGTGGTCGGCATCGCCGTCGACGGCGCGCTCACGCCGGTCGCCGCGTTCGACTGCGGCGGCGCGACGCCGCGCCACCACGCGATCGTCGACGACCGGCTGCACGTCGCGAACCAGGGATCCGGCACGGTCGCGTCCTTCCGGCTCGACCCGGCGACGGGGCTCCCCACCGCGGCACCCGCCGTGATCGCCGTCCCGACCCCGACCTACCTGCTGCCCATCGGCTAGCGGCGCGGCGTCGCGCGGGTCAGCGCAGCAGTAGGGAAGCGGCGGCCCGGATCTCCTCCTCGACACCGAGCCCGCGCCAGCCCGCGGAGGTGAACGCGCGGCCGCCGACCCCGTTGCGGTCCATCAGGGCGAAGCCGACCGCGCGGATCCCGGAGTACGCGATGAGGACGGGACGCGCGGGATCCGACACGAGCGCCACGACGCGGCCGCGCCGGGACTCCAGGAGCGGCAGCGTGCCGTCGGCCGGATCACCGGGTCGCGCGGCGAGGGCGTCGTCGACGGGGTCGACGTCGTGGGACGCGGCCTCGTCCGGATCGCCGGTCACGGTCGCGCGCTCCCGGTGGTCCTCCTCGAGCAGGGCCCACAGCCGGTCCGCGTCGTGGGGCCGCGCCTGCACGACCTGGAACATCCCCATGGGCCGACGCTACCTGTGGACAGCGGATCCGGCGGAGATCCGGGTGGCCCTATCGTCTCCCCCGTATTGAGAATGGTTCTCGATACTAGAGAGAGAGGATGACGACATGAATGACGTCTCCATCACCAGGATCGCCGGCGACGACGTGCTGAGCGCGCCGCAGGGCCCGGGCACGAACGCCCTCGTCCACAACCCCTTCGCCGTCGAGGCCATCGCCGGCGACGACGTGCTCAGCGCACCGCAGGGCCCGGGCACGAACGCCCTCGTCCACAACCCCTTCGCTCTCCAGCACTAGGAGAGGGAAGCCGACCGGCGCGCACCCGCGCGCCGGCCGGGACGACGTCCGCCCGCATCCGCCGCCCGGCCCGCGCCGCCGCCACCGAACGTGAGACCGCATGCTCCACCTCGCCCCGCACCACCGCCTCTACCGCGTCGCCGTCGACGAGTGGCGGCACGTGACCCCCGCCCTGGAGTTCCACCGTGTCAGCGGCCCCGACGCGCTCGTCGCCGAGGTCGTCGCGCGCCTCGCCGCGGGCGGGGTGACGGATCCGGACGACCCGGCGGCCGGGGAGGACGCGGGCGCGCCCCTCGTCCGCCTGCTGCGGGATCGGGGCGCCCTCATCGCGCGCCGGGCCGACCGCCCGCGGCCGCTCCCTGGCACGGGCATGGTCGCCGTCCAGGGCACCGGCCCGGTCGCCGACGCCCTGCACGCCCTGCTCGGCGAGAGCTCGGTGGCCCTCGCGCCGGACGACGACGTCCCCGCGACCGCGTCCGCCCTCGTCTCCGTCGCACCCGAGCAGCCCGACGCCGCCTGGACAACCCTCGGCGGGGAGCTCGCGCGCACCGGGCTGCCCTGGCACCGCGTGCACCAGGAGGGCGAGCTGCTCGTCGTCGGGCCGCTGCAGGCCCCGGGCGGCGAAGGGGCCGTCACCTACGCCGACTACCGCGGACGTCGGCGCGCCGCGCATCGCGTGGTCGAGGAGCTCGACCGGCTCTGGCGCGAGGCCGACGCGCGTGCCGCCGCCGGGATCGCGCCGCCGGACGCCTGGCACGGGGTCGGCACGGGCGCCGCCGCCGCCGCCGCGGGCATCGTCATCCACGAGCTGGCGGAGCACCTGTCCCGCACGACCGGCGGCCGACGCGAGGAGGCGCACGCGGGCGGGGAGGAGCACGCGACCGGGCCCGCGATCCGGTACGAGCACACGGTGGTGGTCGCGTCCGGCCTCGTCGAGCGCCACCCCGTGCTGCCGCTGCCCGTCGACCTCGCGGGCCCGCCCGCCTCCGCTGCCTCCCCGACATCCGCTCCGCTCGGAGCCGCCCACCCGACCGCCCCGGGCGAGCGGTGACCGGCCACGACCGGTTCGGCGTCCCGCTGCGCGCATCCGACGGCGCCGTGCTCGTGCACGACGCCCACGTGCCGCACACCGCCGGACCCGGGGCGCGCGTGCCCTGCGTCGTCACGCGCACCCCGTACGGCCGCTCCCGCCACCTCGCCGAGGGCCGTGGCTGGCGCGAGCGCGGCTGGGCCTTCGTCGTGCAGGACGTCCGCGGCCGCCACGACTCCGACGGCACCTGGGCGCCGTACCGCGGCGAGCGCGCCGACGGAGCCGCCCTCGTGGACTGGGTCACCGCGCAGCCCTGGAGCGACGGCCGCGTCATCGCGCACGGCGGCTCGTACTCCGGCTACACCGCGTGGGCCATGGCGGTCGAGCGCCCGTCGGCCGTCCGCGCGGTCGTGTCCCTCGGCCCGTCGATGTCGCTCGCCCGCACCAAGTTCGGCGGCGGCGGGATCCTCCGGCTCGCGGAGCACGCGTCCTGGTGGCTGGAACGCGGCGACTCCCGCACGAGCCGCGACGGCCTGGCGGCGCTCGTCTTCCGCGAGCGGCCGGGGCTCCTCCGGCACCTGCCCGTCGTCGACCTGCCCCGCGAGATGGGCGCGCACCTGCCGTCGTGGGCCGGGATCGTGGATGACGGGGCCGGTGCACGCACGGGGGAGGAGATCACCCGGGCCGAGCTCGCCGCCCTGACCGCCGCGACCCTGCACGTGGGCGGCTGGCACGACCTGCTGCTCCCGGAGACGCTCGAGCACCACGGCGTCGCCGGATCCGACGTGCCCGGCACGCCGTCGCACCTCCTCGTCGGCCCCTGGGAGCACGACCTCGTGGGCAGCGGGTCCGGGCGCGTGGGCGACCTCGACCACGGCGACGACGCCGTCATCCCGTGGGGCCGCATGCTCGTGGACTGGATCCGCGACGCCCTCGACGGCACCCTCGCGGCCCGGCGCGCCCGCGTGCACGTGCGCGGATCCGGCTGGGAGGACCACGACGCCTGGCCGCCGCCGCACACGCCGACCCGCGTGGCATGGACGACGGGCGGCGCGCTCGCGTTCGTGCACGACCCGCGGGACCCGCGGCCGTCGCGGCACCCGGGCGTCGACCGCCGCGCCCTCGCGTCGCGTCCCGACGCGGTGCGCGCCGTGACCCGGCCGCTCGACGCGCCGCTGCGACTCACCGGGGACGTCGCCGTCGAGCTGACGAGCGGATCCGACGCGCCCGGCACCGACTGGATCGCGCGGCTGCTCGCCCGCGACCGCGACGGCGCGGAGCAGGAGCTCGCGGTGGGGGAGGCGACCGTCGCCGGTCCGCACGAGGGGGTGCGGATCGGGATCCCGCTGGGTCCCGTCGCGGCCCTCCTGCCCGCAGGCACCGTCCTCGTGCTGGAGCTCGCCGGAGCGGACGCGCCGCGCCTCGCCCGGAACCTCGGCGGGCCGCCCGGGGAGCGGTGCACGTCCACGACGCAGTCGCCCGTGCGGCAGCGGGTCATCCTCGGCGCCGCGTCCCCGCTCACGCTGGTGCTGCCGATCGCGGCGGGCACGGCCCCGACCCCGGACGGCGGGCGGGCGGGCGGCGAGCCGGCCGACGCCGTGGGCCCCGCGGACCCGACGAGCGGATCCGCATCGTGAGCGTCGCGGACCTCGTCGACGCGCGGACCGGCCTCATCACCTCGCTCGCGCGGCAGCCGGTCGACCCGCGCCTGCCCTTCGCCTGGGTCGGGCACGGCGCCACCGTCTCCCGCGCGGACCGCTTCGCGCCGTGGCGGGCCGACGGCTTCGGCTTCGGCGCCTCCGCGGGCGACCCGGTGCCCGCACGGCTCGCCGCGTGCGGGGAGGCCGTCGAGCGCTACTGCGGCAACGCCGTCCCCGAGCGGCTCGTCCGGGGATCGCACGCGTCGCTCACGGCCGGCGGGGCACGCGCGGTGGATCCCGAGGAGCTCGCCCTCTACTCGCCCGCGCAGCACGCGGCACCCGGCTTCCCCTTCCAGCCGTCCACGCGGCACGACGAGGTGCTCTGGGCCCACGGCGTCGACCTCCACGACGGCGGCCCCGTCCTCGTGCCCGCCTCCCTCGCCTGGCTCGACTTCGTGCACGGCTCCCGCGCCCGGGAGGTGCCGCGCCACTCGCTCGCCTACTCCGGGATCGCCGCGGGATCCGACCGCCGCATGGCCGTGCGGAACGCGGTCGAGGAGCTGTGGGAGCGCGACGCCTCCGTCATCTGGTGGGCGAGCGGAGCCTCCACGCGCGCGCTCGACGACGGCGGCAGGATCACGGGCGCGCTCGGCTGGCCCGACGACCCGACGACACCGGCCGTCCGCGTGCGCCTGCTCGAGGTGCCGTCGGAGTCGCCCGCGCCCGTCGTCGCCGCGTTCCTCGAGGAGGAGCACGACGACGGATCCCGCATGGTCGCGTTCGGCAGCGCCTGCCGCAGCACGCCGGAGCACGCGGCGACCAAGGCGCTCGTGGAGGCGCTCGGCCTCCTGCAGCTCACCCGGCAGCTCGTCGACCCGACGAGCGAGGTGTGGCGCGCCGTGCGCGCCGGCGGCATCGAGGAGCACGTGTTCCTGCCGTACCGCGCCGACCGGCGCTACCTCGACGACGCGGGCCCCGACTACGCGCGCCTCACCGACCTGCCGCCCGTGGCGCAGCTGCACCTCGACCCGCGGATGAACGGCGCGCACCTCGACCGGCTGCGGCCCACCGCATCCGCGCCCCTCGAGTCCCTCCGGCGGATCGACGCGGCCGACCCGCTCGACGCGCACCTGGAGGCGCTCGCCCGGCTGGGGCTCCGCGCCGTGTCCGTCGACCTGACCACGCCCGACGTCCGGCTCGCCGGGCTCGAGGTCGTACGGGTGGTCGTGCCCGGGCTCGTCGGGAACGGGCCGCCCGCCTACCCGCTGCGGGGATCCGACCGCTACCTCGACGTGCCACGGCGCCTCGGGTTCGACCGGATCCCGGCGAGCGCCGACGACCTCGTCCCCGACCCGATCCCCCTGGCATGAGAGGCCCGATGGACCCCGCACCCGCACCCGCATCCGCACGCCCGACCGACCTCAGGCCCGCCGGTCTCGCGCCGGCCCACCTCGCGCCGACCGACCTCAGGCCCGCCGACCTCGCGCCGGCCGACCTCGTGGACGCGCGCACCGGCGTCGTCCGCCGCATCGAGCCCCGCGCGACGCCCGCGCACTTCCCGCCCGCGTTCCAGCTCGCGCACGCCGTGCTCGCCGACTCCACGGCGTTCTGCCCGTGGGCGTCCGACGCGTCAGGCGCCGGCCACTCCTTCGCGGATCCGGACGCCGTGCTCGGCGCCGCCGTCGGGGAAGCGGTCGAGCGGTACTGCGGCAACCTCGTGCCCGCCGGGCTCGTGCGGTCGTCGGCCCGGCGGCTCCGCGCCGCCGGTCGGCCCGTGCTGGGTCCGACCGCGCTCGCCCTGTACTCCGCCGCGCAGCACGCGAGCGGCCTCCTGCCGGTCGCGGTGCTGGACGACGACGCCGTCGTGGACTGGACGGAGGCCGAGCGGCTGGGCACGGGGGAGCGCCTGCTCGTCCCCGCATCGCTGGTCTGGGTCGCGCACGCGCTCCTCGTGCCGCCCGCGATGCACCCCATCATGCAGGCCGGGCTCGCGACCGGACGCACCGCCGACGAGGCGCTGTGGGGCGGCCTCGGCGAGGTGATCGAGCGCGACGCGATGACGCGCGCGTGGACGGACGGCGACGGCCTCGTCGAGCTCGAGGTGCCGCGCGCCCTGCACGACCTCGCGCGCGGACCCGCCGACGCGCTCTCCTGCCGCTGGTTCCTGTTCCCGCACGCGTCCGGGCTGCCGATCGTGGGGGCGCTCCTCGCCGACGCCCGCACCGGCTACCTCACGCTGGGCATGGCGAGCGGCGGCCTCCCGAGGCGCGCCGCCCGCAAGGCCCTCGGGGAGGCCCTCCAGCTGCAGCTCTTCCAGGCCGACCTCGACGATCCCGCCGGCCCCTACATGGCCGCCGCGCGCGACCCGCGCAGCCCGCTGAAGCCCTGGCGCGCGGACCGCGCCTACCGCCGCTCGTACCGGCCCGACCTCGCCGACGTCGTCGACTACGGCTGCCACCTGCAGCTGCACCTGGACCCCGGCGTCCAGCGGGCGTTCCACGAGGAGCTGGAGCGGTCGATCACCAACCGCCTGCCGCTCGACGACGTCAGTGGCCGGTGGGACGGCCCGCACCGGCTGGGCGAGCTGGTCGAGGAGCTGCGGGCGCAGGGACGGGAGGTGCTCGCGGTCGACGTGACGCTGCCGGAGATCCGTCGCGCCGGCCTGCACGTGACGCGCGTGATCGTCCCCGGGCTCCGCTCGAACGCGCCCCACGCGCTGCCGTTCCTCGGCGGGCCGGATCCCGCGCCGCCGCGACCTGCGCGGCCGGTCCCGCTCCCGCACTGAGCCCGCAGGCGACGCGCGCCGACCACGCCCGCACGACCATCCCCACCCGACGATCCCCACCCGAGAGCCGCATGGAACCGACCACAGCCCCCGCCCGTGGACCCGCCGCCACGGCCACCGCGCCACCCGCCGCCGCGATCCCCACCCCGCCCGCTCCCCGCCGCGCCCGCGCCGTGCGCCGCGTGCTCGTCCCCGCCCTCGTCATCGCGGCCCCGCTCGTGCTGGCGGTCGCGATGGGGATCGGGTCGGTGTCGGTGTCGCCCCTGCACGTCGCGCAGGTGGTGCTGCACCACGCCGTCGGCGCGGACGTCGGCGCAGGGATCGACCCCATCGACGACCAGATCGTGTGGGAGTACCGGGCGCCGCGCGTGCTGCTCGCCCTCGTCACGGGCGCGGCGCTCGCCCTCGCCGGCACCGTGCTGCAGACCCTCATCCGGAACCCGCTCGCGGATCCCTTCGTGCTCGGCATCGCGTCGGGCGCGTCGCTCGGGGCGGTGGCGACGCTCGTCGTCGGCGCGTCGGCGGCCGGGTTCCTCGCGACCCTCGGGGTCACCGGCGCGGCGTTCGCGGGCGCCATCGGCACCCTCGCGCTCGTGCTGGCGCTCGGGCGGCGGGGCGGCCGCGTGGATCCGGCGCGCCTGGTGCTCGTCGGCGTCTCGATCTCGTCGCTCCTGCAGGCGCTCACCAGCTGGCTGCAGCTGCAGGCGTCCCCCGACCAGATCGCCGGCGTGCTGTTCTGGCTCCTCGGCAGCGTCTCGGGCGCCACCTGGTCGTCGCTCGCGCTGCCCGCCGCGGCGCTCGCGATCGGGCTCGTCGGTCTCCTCGCCGGCGGGCGCACCCTCGACGCGCTCCTCCTCGGCGACGACCGCGCGGCGTCGCTCGGCGTCGACCTCTCCCGGTCCCGCACGATCCTCTTCGCCGTCTCCGCGCTGCTCACGGCCGCCGCCGTGTCGGTGGTGGGCGGCGTCGGCTTCGTCGGGCTCATCGCCCCGCACCTCGTCCGCCTCGTCGTGGGACCCGCGCACCGGCGCCTCCTGCCGCTCGCCGCGCTCGTCGGCGGCCTGTTCCTCGTCCTCGCCGACCTCGCGGGGCGCACGCTCACCGCGCCGCGGGAGCTGCCGCTCTCGATCGTCACCGCGCTCGTCGGCGTCCCCGTCTTCCTGGCGGTCCTGCTCCGCGCCGACGGAGGGCGGACCCGATGAGGCTCTCGATCGAGGACGTGGCCGTGCGGATCGGCCGCGCGACCCCCGTGACGTCCGCGACGCTCGAGGCGGGCGACGGCGAGCTGGTCGGGCTCGTCGGGCCGAACGGCAGCGGCAAGTCCACGCTCCTCAAAGCCCTGTACCGGGCCCTGCCCGTCGCCCACGGCACGGTCCTCCTCGGCGACCGCGACCTCCGCGGCATGCGGCCGCGCGACTCCGCCCGCATCCTCGCCGCGCTCACGCAGGACCACGGGGACGACGGCGCGCTCGACGTCCGCGCCGTCGTCGCCACCGGCCTCACGCCGCACAAGGGCGCGCTCGACCGCGACACCGACGACGACCGCGCGCTCGACGACGCCTGCCTCGCGCGGACGGGGGCGACGGCCCTCGCCGACCGGGCCGTCCGCTCCCTGTCGGGCGGCGAGCGCCAGCGCGTGATGCTCGCGGCGGCCCTCGCGCAGCGTCCGCGCATCCTCGTGCTCGACGAACCCACGAACCACCTCGACGTCGCGACGCAGCTGGAGCTGCTCGACCTCGTGCGCGGCCTCGGCGTGACGGTGGTCGTCGCCCTGCACGACCTCAACCTCGCGGCGGCGTACTGCGACCGGATCCACGTCGTGCACCACGGCCGCATCGTCGCGGGCGGCACACCCGACGAGGTGCTCCGGCCGGGGATCCTCCGCGACGTCTTCGGCGTCGACGTGCACCTCGGCGAGCACCCCGTCACCGGCCGCCGCCACCTGTTCTTCAGCACGCCCACCACGACCCCCACCCAGGACGGACGACCATGACCCCCCGCACCCGCGCGCACCACCGCACGACGACCCGGATCCTCGCCCTCGCCGCCGGCGCCACCGCCGCCGCCCTCCTGCTCGCGGGCTGCACGGCCGCCCCCGCCGACGGCGACGCCACGCCGGCAGCCGCCCCGGCGGCAGGGCCTGTCTCCGTCGACTCGTGCGACCGCACGCTCGCGTTCCCCGCCGGACCGCAGCGCATCGTGTCGCTGTGGCCCGCCGTCACCGAGATGCTGCTCGAGCTCGGCGCGGGCGACCGGATCGTCGGCCAGGCGTTCACCGACCAGTCGCCGCCGCTCGACCGCTACCGGGACGCGTACGACCGGGTGCCCGTCCTCGCGACGGGCGCCGTCGACCGCGAGACCCTGCTGGCTGCGCACCCCGACCTCATCGTCGCCGACGGCGAGTACCACTTCGACGGCACCGAGCTGCCCACCATCGACGACCTGGCCGCGCTCGGGATCCGCGTCTACGTCATCAGCTCCTTCTGCCACGGCCAGGTCACCACCGGGCACGTCGACGACGCCGCCACCGACCTGCAGTCGCTCGGCACGCTGCTCGGCGCAGGGGAGGCGGCCGACCGCGCCGTCGCCGACGAGCGGTCGCAGCTCGCCGCGGTGGACGCGCGCGTGCAGGGCCGGGACCCGGTCGACCTCGCCGTGCTGCAGGTCTTCGACGGATCCGTGTACGCCGACGCCCGCGGCCTCTACAGCGACGTGGTCACGCGCGCCGGCGGCCGGAACATGTACGAGAACGCCCTCCCCGCCGACCAGTACTACGCGGAGGTCAGCGTCGAGGACGTCGCCAAGCGGGATCCCGCCACGATCGTCTACCTCTACTCGACGGATGCCGAGCGCGACAGCGTGCGCGCCGACCTCCAGGCGAGGCTGCCGGGCGTGCGGGCCGTGCGCGACGGACGGCTGCTGGCGCTGCCGTCCACCGACTTCATCGGCTCCCGCGCGGTCGACGGGGTCGTGGCCCTGGACGCGCTGCTCCATGGCTGACGCGGCGGCGGCTGACGGGGCGCAGGCGGCCGGCAGCCCGCGCGCGTTCGACCTCTACGTCGTCTCGCGCTGCGTCTCCTGGGCGGGCAACGCGCTCACGGCGGTCGCGCTCCCCGTGCTCGTCTACTCGACCACGGGCGACCCCGCGCTGCTCGGGCTCGTCGCGATGATGGAGGCGCTCCCGTACCTCGTGCTCGCCCTGCCGGTGGGCGCGCTCGTGGACGGCTGGGACGCCCGGCGGACGATGCTCGTCACCACGTGGCTGAGCGCCGCGGCGACCGCGTCCGTCCCGCTCGCGGCGCTGGCCGGCACACCGCATCCGGCCCTCCTCGTGGGCGTCGCGGCGGCCGTCTCCTCGCTGTTCGTCTTCTTCGACGCCGCCAGCTTCTCCGCCGTGCCCGCCCTCGTCGGCCGCGACCGGGTGGGCGCCGCCACCACGCGCATGACGACCGCCTACACGGTCATCGGCATCGCCGGGCCCCTCGCGGGGGCCCCAGCGGTCGCAGGGCTGGGGGCGCCCGCCGTCCTGGCGCTCGACGCGGCGAGCTACGCGGCCGCGGCCGTGCTCATGACGCGCGTGACCTGGACCCCGCCCGCCCGCGCGGCAGCCACGACCCGGCGCCGCATCGGCCGCGAGATCCTGGAGGGGCTGCAGCACATCCGCCGGGCACCGCTCGTCCGCGACCTCACGCTCGTGGGCGCCGGCAGCAGCCTGACCGGGGGAGCGGTGACGGGCACGCTCGTCGTGATGATCGCCCGCGGGCTCGACGAGCGGGCCGACGGACCGGCGCTCGGGATCCTCGCCGCCGCCGCCGCCTGCGGCACCCTCGTGGCCTCGCGCGCGCTCGATCCGATCCAGCGGCGGCTCGGCGTCGGCGCCATCGCGATCGGGGCCCTCGCCCTGCAGGTCGCCCTGACGGCGGCATGGTCCGCGGTCGCGTCCCTGGTCGTCGCGGTGCTCGTGCTCGCGGCCTGGCAGGCGGCGACGTCGACCGTGGCGCTCTCCGGGATCGTCGTCCGCCAGACCGTCACGCCCGCGCACCTCCAGGGCCGCGTCAACACGACGGCGCGCATGATCGCGTGGGGCGGGCAGCCGATCGGCGCGGGCCTCGGCGGCGTGCTCGCCGCCTCCGTGGGGATCCGCGCGGCGGTCCTCCTCACCGGCCTCGGCGCCGTCGCGAGCCTCGCGGGTGCCGCGGCGTCCAGCCTCCGTCGAGCCCCTCGCCTGGCCGACCTGCCGGTGCCCGACGCCCGGGACGCGCCCGTCGCGCGCTAGGTGTACTCGGCCGTGACGTTGGTGACACTTCGGGGCGTGTGAAGAGGCCTCCTGGCTTGATGGAGCTGTTCAGTTCAACCATCGCCAGGAGGCCTCGATGTCCCACGGTA
>NZ_JAAVCB010000029.1:0-70892 GCF_014802555.1 Clavibacter sp.
CCCTCGCGACCGAGTGGGCCTACCGGCAACCCTTCACCAGCAACCAACACCGCGCCGACGCGCTTGACCCCTTCATCGAGCACTACAACACTGAACGGATCCACTCGAGCCACGGGCTCACGCCCGCGGCCCGAGTGTCACCAACGTCATGACCCAGTACAGCTAGGCGGCCGGGCCGGGCGCACCCGTCGCGCCCGGCCCGCCCTCTCTCCCACCGCACCGCACCGCCCGACGCCCACCGAAGGAGCCCGCGTTGACCACCACGGACATCGTGACGATCGCCACGAGGCCGCGCCTCGAGGACAGGCCGATCCGCAAGATCCTCGCCCGGCCGGAGATCGGCGCCCTCGTGGCCGCCCTCGCCGTGCTGGTGTTCTTCTCCCTCTACACGCCGCAGTTCCTCACCCTCGCCGGCGCGGGCGTGTGGCTCGAGTCGGCATCGACCTTCGGGATCATGGCGGTCGCCGTCGCGATGCTCATGATCGGCGGCGAGTTCGACCTCTCCGCCGGCGTCATGACGGGCTTCTCCGCCCTCGTGGTCGGCATCCTCACGTCGCACTACGGGCTCAGCATCTGGGTCGCGGTGCTCGTCTCGCTCGCGGCGGCCCTCGCGATCGGCGCGCTCAACGGCTTCCTGGTGATGAAGACGGGCCTGCCGAGCTTCATCGTGACGCTCGGCACGTTCTTCGCGCTCGCGGGCGTCGACCTCGCGGTCACGAAGCTCATCACGGGCCAGGTCGCCATCCAGGGCATGACGAAGGTGCCGTCGTACGACGCGATCCAACCGATCTTCGGCTCGTCGCTCGGGATCGGCGGCGGGAACTTCTACGTCTCGGTGCTCTGGTGGTTCCTCGTCGCGGCGGTCGCCACCTGGATCCTGCTGCGCACCCGCGCCGGCAACTGGATCTTCGCGGTCGGCGGCGCCAAGGAGTCCGCCCGCCAGGTGGGCGTGCCGGTGCTCAAGACCAAGATCGGGCTCTTCATGGGCACCGCGGGCGCCGCGTGGCTCGTCGGCATGATCTCGCTGTTCCGCACCTCCACCGTGCAGGCGAACACGGGCGTCGGGCAGGAGTTCATCTACATCATCTGCGCGGTCGTCGGCGGGTGCCTGCTCACGGGCGGCTTCGGCTCGGCCATCGGCGCGGCGCTCGGCGCGCTCATCTACGGCATGGTCTTCCAGGGCATCACCTTCGCCCAGTGGGACACGAACTGGCTGCGCACGATCCTCGGCGTCATGCTGCTGGCCGCCGTGCTGCTGAACAACCTGGTGCGGACGCGGGCGGGAGGCGGACGATGACCGCCGAGACCAGCCCCAGCGCGAGCGCCGCGTCCGAGCCCCTCGCCGGCGCGATCCCCGGAGCGGCCGAGGAGGCCGGCGGGCGCCCCACTCCCCCGCTGCCGCCCGTCGGGACGACCATCCTCGAGGTCCGCGACATCGGGAAGAGCTACGGGGCCGTCAACGCGCTCACGGGCGTCTCGACCGTGGTCGCGGCCGGCCAGGTCACGTGCGTGCTGGGCGACAACGGCGCAGGCAAGTCGACCTTCATCAAGATGCTCGCGGGCGTGCACGCCCCGAGCGAGGGCACGATGCTCCTCGACGGCGAGCCGGTGACGCTCGGATCCCCGCGCGCCGCGCTGCAGGCGGGCATCGCGACCGTCTACCAGGACCTCGCGGTCGTGCCGCTCATGCCGGTGTGGCGGAACTTCTTCCTCGGCTCCGAGATCACGAAGGGCAAGGGCCCGTTCCGCCGGCTCGACGTGAAGGCCATGAAGGCCGTCACGCACGAGCAGCTCGCGCAGATGGGCATCGACCTCCGCGACGTCGACCAGCCCATCGGCACCCTGTCCGGCGGCGAGCGCCAGTGCGTCGCGATCGCCCGCGCGGTGCACTTCGGCGCCCGCGTGCTGATCCTCGACGAGCCGACCGCGGCCCTCGGCGTCAAGCAGTCCGGCGTCGTGCTGCGGTACATCGCGCGCTCGCGCGACCGCGGCCTCGGCGTGGTCTTCATCACGCACAACCCGCACCACGCGTTCCCGGTGGGCGACCGGTTCCTGCTGCTCAACCGCGGATCCAGCCTCGGCACCTTCGAGAAGGACGAGATCACGCTCGGCGAGCTGACGAGCCTCATGGCCGGCGGCGCCGAGCTCGACTCGCTGGCGCACGAGCTCGCGCGCGACCCGGGCCCGGACGGGGGCCGGGCGGCGGCGGACCGCTGAACCGCCGCATGCCAGGATGAGGCGTTGACCTGACCTACGAGGGAGCGATCGACGTGACGCAACCGGAGCAGATCCTGCCCCCCGACCTGTTCCTCGCGCTCGACCGCTCGGGCCCGGTGCCCCTCTACTACCAGGTGGCCAACCTGCTGGAGACGGCGATCCACGACGGCACGCTGCCAGCGGGCGCGCGGCTCGAGAACGAGATCGCGCTCGGCAACCGGCTCGGCCTCTCGCGCCCGACCATCCGCCGGGCCATCCAGGACCTCGTCGACAAGGGTCTGCTCGTGCGCCGCCGCGGCATCGGCACGCAGGTCGTGCACGGCCGGGTCACGCGCAACGTCGAGCTCACGAGCCTCTACGAGGACCTCGAGCGGCAGGGCCAGGCACCCGCCACCACGATGCTGTCGTCGTCGCGCGGCGAGGCCGACGAGAAGGTCGCGGAGGCGCTCGGCGTCGCGGTCGGCAGCCCCGTGCTCCACCTCACCCGGCTCCGCACGGCCGACGGCGTGCCGCTCGCGATCCTCGACAACGTGCTGCCCGAGCCGTTCGTCGACCTGGATCCGGACGAGCTCGCCACCCACGGGCTCTACCAGCTGCTGCGCGGACGCGGCGTGATCATGCGGGTCGCCAAGCAGCGCATCGGCGCCCGCGCGGCCACCGCATCCGAGGCGCGACTGCTCGACCTGCCGCGCGGAGGCGCCGTGCTCACCATGTCGCGCACGGCGTTCGACAGCTCGGGCCGCGCCGTGGAGTACGGCCAGCACTGCTACCGCCCGGACCTCTACTCGTTCGAGATCACGCTCGTCGACCGGTAGCACCTAGCCGTTCGGGCACGGAGAGGTCAAGGGGTCGGGCCGGATCCGGCACGATGGCGTGATCCTCAATACCGTCATCACGAGGATCGTGTACCCGCACATACCCGAAGCGATCCGTCGCCACCCCATCCCCCGTGGGTCGTGGCGACGGTGACGCACCCGAAGCGGGCCCGAAAGCCGCCGCGGGAGGAGCCCGGGACGACGCGCGACCCCCGCGTCGGCCCGGGCTCCGTCGTGTCCGGGCGACCTCTGACCATGGTGGGAGGATCCAATATCCTATAGGATCTCCTCACGTGCTCGATGAGGAGGACACCACGGATGACCCGGCTCTGGAACGACCCCGCGGACTTCGCCGACGACATGACGGCGGGCTTCGTCCGCGCCAACGGCCGGTGGGTCCGGCGCGTGCACGGCGGGGTCTCCCGCTCCACCCGCTCGGCTGAGCCCGAGGTCGCGGTCGTCATCGGCGGCGGCTCCGGCCACTACCCCGCATTCGGCGGGCTCGTCGGCCCCGGGCTCGCGCACGGCGCGGCGATGGGCAACCTCTTCGCGTCGCCGTCGGCGCACCAGGTCGAGTCGGTGATCCGCTCGAGCGAGCAGGGCCGGGGCGCCCTCCTCCTCTACGGCAACTACGCCGGCGACGTGCTGCACTTCGACGACGCGCAGGAGCGTGTGCGCGGCGACGGGATCGACTGCCGCACGGTCGTCGTGACGGACGACATCTTCAGCGCGTCGCCCGACGAGCAGGCGAAGCGCCGCGGCATCGCGGGCGATCTCACCGTGTTCAAGGCAGCCGGCGCCGCATCCGCCGCGGGCTACGACCTCGACGACACCGAGCGCGTGGCCCGCCTCGCGAACGCGCGCACCCGCTCGATGGGCGTCGCCTTCACGGGCTGCACGCTGCCGGGCGCGGACGAGCCGCTGTTCTCGGTGCCGGAGGGGCGCATGGCGATCGGGCTCGGGATCCACGGCGAGCCCGGCATCGACGAGACCGACATCCCGACCGCCGACGGCCTGGCCGAGCTGTTCGTGACGCAGCTGCTCGCCGACGCCGAGGTGCCCGACGGGGTCGAGGTGCGCGGCGCGCGCGTCGTGCCCGTGCTCAACGGCCTCGGATCCGTGAAGGCCGAGGAGCTCTTCGTCGTGTTCACGCGCGTCGCGGACCTGCTCGAGGAGGCGGGCGTCACCCTCGTGGATCCGCAGGTCGGCGAGTTCTGCACCAGCTTCGACATGGCGGGCGCATCCCTCACGCTGTTCTGGCTCGACGAGGAGCTGGAGCGGCTGTGGACGGCGCCCGCCGACACCCCGGCCTTCCGCAGCGGCGCGTTCGACGGATCCGCGCTCCAGCCGGTCGACGCGCGCGAGGACGACGAGGTCGACGCCGCCATCCCCGACGCGACCGACGCGTCCCGGCAGGCCGCCGCGCGCATCGCCGCGGCGCTGGACGCCGTGCACGCGGTCGTCGCGGAGCACGCTGACGAGCTGGGCCGCCTCGACGCGGTCGCGGGCGACGGGGACCACGGCATCGGGATGCTGCGCGGATCCCGCGCCGCCTCGGAGCGCGCGACCGCGGCCGTCGCGCAGGGCGCCGGCGCCCGCACCGTCCTCCGGCTCGCGGGCGACGCCTGGTCCGACAAGGGCGGCGGCACGTCGGGCGCGCTGTGGGGGCTCATCCTGCAGGCGGTCGGCGACGCGCTCGACGACGCAGACGCGGATCCCGTCACCGCCGACGCGGTCGCCCGGGGCGTCGGCGACGCCCGTGATGCCGTCATCGGCCACGGCAAAGCCGCGCTCGCCGACAAGACGATGGTGGACGCGCTCGTGCCGTTCGCCGAGGCGCTCGCCGAGCGGGTCGGATCCGGCAGCCCGCTCGACGACGCCTGGGCCTCCGCCAGCGACGCCGCGCAGGAGGCCGCCGACGCGACCGCCGCCATGAAGCCCGGCATCGGGCGCGCCCGGTCGCATGGCGAGCGCTCGGTCGGCACGGCGGACCCGGGAGCCGTGTCGCTCGCGCTCATCGCCGCGGCCGTCGGCCGCACCATCGCCGACCGGTGAGATCCACCGGCACCCATCAGCACGACCACCAGCACCCACAGGAGGACCGGATGACCAGGACATGGCGCATCGTCGTCGGCGCGGACGACGCGGGCTACGACCACAAGGAGGCGATCAAGGCCGACCTCGAGGCGAGCGGCCTGGTCGCCTCGGTGGTGGACGTGGGCGTCGACGCCGACGGCCACACCGCCTACCCCACCGTCGCGACCACGGCGGCCGAGATGGTCGCGCGCGGCGAGGCTGACCGGGCCGTGCTGATCTGCGGCACGGGCCTCGGCATGGCGATCGCGGCGAACAAGGTCGCCGGCGTCCGCGCCGTCACCGCGCACGACGGCTTCTCGGTGGAGCGGAGCGTGCTCTCCAACGACGCGCAGGTGCTCTGCATGGGGCAGCGCGTCGTCGGGCTCGAGCTCGCGCGGCGGAACGTGCGCGAGTGGCTGACGTACGAGTTCGACACGTCGAGCCCGTCGAACGACAAGGTCGACGAGATCCGCGCGTACGAGGCGAAGTAGGGCCGTGCCCGCGCAGCCGGCCGTGATCGGCGTCAGCCTGAAGATGTACCTCGGGCACGCCGAGACGCTCGCGTGGTGCGAGGCCGTCGCGGCCATCGCGCGCACGCACCCGGCGACGACGCGCGGCGAGGCCGAGCTCGTGGTGCTGCCGTCGTACCTGTCGGTGCCGGCCGCTGTCGGCATCCTCGACGGGGTCGCCGCCGTGGGCGCGCAGGATCTCGCGGCCGACGACGCCGGCGCATCCACGGGCGAGGTGTCCGGCGGGCAGATCCGGGAGCTCGGCGCGACGTTCGTCGAGGTCGGCCACGCCGAGCGGCGACGGCTCTTCGGCGAGACGGACGAGGTCGTGCGGCGGAAGGCCGACCGGGCCCTGGCGTCCGGTCTGGTGCCCCTCCTCTGCGTCGGCGAGGAGGACCGGCGGGCTCCCGCCGACGCGGCCCGGGAGTGCATCCGCCAGCTCGACGACGCGCTCGCCCTGGCCGCTGGTCGCGGGCACGGCGGCCGGATCGTGGTCGCCTACGAGCCGCAGTGGGCGATCGGCGCCGCCGAGCCCGCCTCCGACGCGCACATCCGCGCGGTCGGCCGGGAGCTGCGCGCGCACGTACGGTCCCACTCCGCGCACCCAGGATCCGCGGTCGTCTACGGCGGCAGCGCCGGCCCCGGCCTCCTCACCCGCATCGGCGACGACGTGGACGGCCTCTTCCTCGGCCGCTTCGCGCACGACCCCCGCGCGGTCGCGGCGATCCTCGACGAGGTGCACGCGCGCGCGGCGGCCGGTCCGGCGGCCGGCGCCTCCCGCTGACGGCAGACTGTCCTGGTGACCACCGGCCTCCCGCTCGACGCGACCTCGATGCCCGCGCGGCAGGGCCTGCGCGACCGCGTCTACGACCTCGTGCTCGACATGCTCATGGGATCCCAGATGGAGCCGGGCTCCCGCCTCGCCATCGACCAGATCGCGCGCGACCTGCACGTGTCCCCCACTCCCGTCCGCGAGGCGCTGGTGCAGCTGGAGCGCACGGGGCTCGTCGCGCGCGAGGCACACAAGGGCTACCGGGTCGCGCCGCCCATCGCGGGCGAGCAGCTCGAGGCGCTGTTCGACGCGCGCATCGTGCTGGAGGGCGGGGCGACGGCGCTGGCCGCCGCGGATCCGACGCGCCTGGTGCCCGCGCTCGAGGACGCCCTCGCGGCGCACGAGGAGACGACCCGACGGGTGCGCGCGGCGACGGGCGACGGCGAGATGCCCGTCGGCCTCATCCGCGAGTACTTCGTCGTCGACTGGGACTTCCACCACCGGATCTTCGAGGCCACGGGCAATCCCTTCCTCCTCGACATGTCGGAGGCGATCTCCACCCGCGTGCACCGCATGCGCCAGACGATGCGCACGGGCGTCCACGACGCGGACGACGCCGTGCACGAGCACCGGGCGGTCATCGACGCGGTCGCCGAGGGCCCCGAGGCCGCGGCGGCGGCGATGCGGGAGCACATCGAGCGCGTGCGGGAGCGGTCGCGGCGCGACGCGGACGACGCCGCCGTCCGCGAGTAGGGTCGCACCTCCGTCGGCCATCCGGGCCGACGCGCCATCGATCGGAGCACCATGAGCGGCACGCCCTCCCCCACGCCCGAGCACGACGAGACGACGGATCCCGCGGAGGTGGACCCGGAGACCGGGACCGACGCGGAGGACAAGCCGGTCGAGAACCCCTCCGGCTGACGCCCCGCTCCGGCGGACGGCCGCCGGGCATGACGAAGGCCCCCCGCGATGGCGGATTCTCGTGGTCCCCGCAACACCCTGAGTTCAGGGGGTTGCGGGGATCGTGGTTTCGGGTGAGTTGCGGCGGGAGTTCTTCGAGGTACTGGACCGGGTCGATGGCAGCATCACGGCTGCTGCGGCTGTGGTCGGGGTGAGTCGGAACACCGCGTACGGGTGGGCGCGCACGGCTGGTGTGCGTGGGCGCGGGAAGTCCGGTACAGCGGGGCATCCAGGGCGTGGCGAGTACGAGCGGCTCCGCGTGGAGGGGATGTCCCGGCGGGTAGCCGCGTCGCGGGTCGGTGTGCATGAGCGCACTGCGCAGGACTGGGACCGCGGCTGGATGAAGCGGGGCAGTGTTCGGATTCATGCTGATGGTCGGCGGATCGAGTACAACACCGGGATGGCTACCATCACGGGACCGCGTCTGCCCGCTGTCGACGCTGTTCTGCATCCGCGGTTCCTGACCGTGATCGAGCGGGAGACGATCGCGGATCTGCGCCGTCAGGACCTGTCGCTGCGCGCGATCGGGCGGGTTCTGGGTCGGCCGGCATCGACGATCAAACGCGAGCTCGATGCCCGCACGGTCGCGGGGACCTACCAGCCCCACGCGGCGCACCGGGCCTGGGCAGCGAGCCGCTCTCGTCCGAAGCGGGCGAAGCTCGCTCAGGACGGGCCGCTGCGGGACTACGTCGCACGCAAGCTGATGCTGCGCTGGTCACCGGAGCAGATCTCCCGCCTGCTGGTTCGGGAGTTCCCGGGCGAGGAGAGTATGCGGGTGAGCACGGAGACGATCTACCAAGCGATCTACGTCCAGGCCCGCGGCGGACTGCGCCGCGAAGTCGCCGACGCGTTACGCACCGGCCGCACCCGCCGCAGACCCCGCACCCGCCCAGAGCATCGCACTCAACGGTTCGTGGACCCGATGGTCATGATCGCTGACCGGCCCGCGGAGATCGAGGACCGGGCAGTCCCTGGGCATTGGGAGGGTGATCTGATCGTCGGCACGAGCTCACAGTCCGCGATCGTGACTCTGGTCGAACGCACCACCCGCTACGTCATGCTCGGCCATCTCCCCGGCGGGCATACCGCCGAGGAAGTCCGTGACGTGCTCGTGCCCTTGATCAGCACCCTGCCTGCACACCTACGTGGATCGTTGACCTGGGACCAGGGCGCTGAGATGGCGAGCCACCGCCAGATCAGCATCCAGGCCGGAATCCCGGTCTATTTCTGCGATCCGCACTCACCCTGGCAACGCGGCAGCAACGAGAACACCAACGGACTCCTGCGCCAGTACTTCCCTAAGGGCACCGATCTCGCCGCCCATACCTCCGCCGACCTCGAACATGTCGCTCAGCAGCTCAACGGCCGACCACGCAAAACGCTCGACTGGGACACCCCAGCCGAGCGAATGCGTGCTCTACTGACAACCATCTAAATCATCAGGTGTTGCGACGACCACGAGAATCCGCCTGCTGGTCGCGGGGGCGTCGTGCGTGCTCGGTTTCGGCTTACTGCTACCTTCCTCGGCCGAGGAGACGAGGGATCTTCAGGAGCACTAGGTAGCTGAATGCGAAGAGGGGCACACCGAACACGCCCGCTGGAAACGTGCGAGTCATCGCATTCTCGCCCGCGGCTAGGGGAGCCACTACGAGCGTGGCGAAGAGGTAAAAAGCGGTGATGACAGCGGTGAGCACGACAGCGCGCGTCCTGCGATTACGAATCGTCGGTTCAGTCATTTCGGCACTGCCCTTCCAAGCTGAGGATGTAGATGCGGTAGTTCTGATTGTTGGGGCAGACCCCATGGGCCGCGACGATGGCCACGATCGTAACGCCGAGGCCCCCAGCGGCGATGCATCCGACACCACCAGTCTCGGGTCCGAGTGCAGCACAGATCGTGGCGGCGAGACCCCCGGCCGCGGCGGTGGCACCGGTGGCTTAGGCAGCGGAGGGAGCGGAGGCGAAGGCGGGTGCAGCAGCGGCGAGCGGCACCAGCGTGAGCGCTACCAGGAGCGAGAGTCGTTTGAGCGATAGCGATCTCATCGCTTCCTTCTGTACGGGATTGAAGGAACGGTCCTCTTTCAGTGCCTCCTGAGCGCGAGTTCTCCACAGTGTTCGAATGCCGGGACGGAAGTGTGCTCGCTCGCTCTGTCGCGCGTCGGGCTGACGCTGCGGGCGTCGTCGCAAGGTGTTCGCCGAACTCGTCACCTCCCGGGGTCCCGCTTGCAGTCCTGCCGGCGCCGCAGCTGCTCGGGGTGCATGACGCCATGATTGGCGATCCGCGGGCGCGCGGGCCGACGCTCCCCAGGGCGGATCAGCCGCGTTCAGTCCTCCGACGCTGGCGCTCCGCCTTGCGGGCCGCGCGGCGTTCGCGGGCGACGGCGTCCTGCGCGTCCTGCGTCGGGTTCGAGCGTCTGGTGCCGATGACGGCGAAGGCGATGAGGATCGCCACGATGGCCATGACGGGGTAGAGGACGAAGTTCAGGATCACGTCTGCTCCTCGCGGTCGGGACTCCGAGCGTATCGAGCGGATCCGCGCACTCAGTCCTCGAGCGTCGCGCCGCGGAGATCCGGCAGCGTGAGCGCGGCGGCCGCGGCCAGCGCGAAGACGCCCGCGAAGACGCCGAACGGCAGCGCGACGCCGCCGAGCGCCAGCAGCGGCGGCACGCACAGCGGTGCGGCGATGGAGGCGAGCCGGCCGAAGCCCGCCGCGCTGCCGGCGCCCGTCGCGCGCACGCGGGTCGGGTACAGCTCGGGCGTCACGGCGTAGAGCGCGCCCCACGCGCCGAGGTTCGAGAACGACATGAGGGCGCCGAACACGAGGATCGCGGTCACGGAGTCCGCGGTGCCGAAGAGGCCGGCCGAGACCGCGGATCCCGCGAGGAAGACCGCGAGAGTCACACGGCGCCCCCACTTCTCGACGATCCAGGCGGAGACCGCGTAGCCCGGCAGCTGCGCGAGCGTGATGAGCAGCGTGTACTCGAACGACCGCACGAGCGAGAAGCCCTGCGCGACGAGCAGCGTCGGCAGCCAGATGAAGGCGCCGTAGTAGGCGAAGTTGACGCAGAACCACACGATCCAGAGGGAGAGCGTGCGGCGGCGCAGGCGCACGCCGAACAGGCGCTCGCGGGGCGTGGCGTCTGCCGGCGCGGCATCCGTGCCGGTGGCCGCGTCCGCCGCCCGGGCCTCGGCCGTCGACGCCGCGGCGGCATCCGTCGCGGGATCCGCCCCCGCCGCGACCTCGAGGTCGCGCACGACCCGCTCGGCCTCCCGGTGCCGCCCCTTGGCCTCGAGGAACCGCACCGACTCCGGTAGGCGCAGCCGCACGACGATCGCCCACACCGCGGGCACGGCGCCGAGCGCGAGCGCCCACCGCCAGCCGTCGTCGCTCGCGGTGATCACGAGGTAGCCGATGAGCGCCGCGGCCGTCCAGCCGACAGCCCAGGACGACTCGAGGATCACGATGACGCGTCCCCGGATCCGGGCGGGCGAGAACTCGCTCACGAGCGTCGAGGCGACGGGCAGCTCCGCGCCGAGACCGAGCCCCACGACGAAGCGGAGCGCGATGAGCGCGCCCACCGACATGGCGAGCGCCGAGACGCCCGTCGCCACCCCGTAGACGAGCAGCGTGAGCGCGAACACCTGGCGGCGGCCGATGCGGTCCGCGACGAGGCCCCCGACGCTCGCGCCGATCGCCATGCCGAGGAAGCCCGCGGACGCGACGAGGCCGAGCTGCCCGGCGTCCGCCTCCCACACCACCGCGAGCTGGGCGATGACGAACGAGATGAGGCCGACGTCCATCGCGTCGAGCGCCCAGCCGACGCCGCTCCCGCCGAGGATGCGCGAGTGCGCGCGGGTCCAGGGGAGGGCGTCGAGGCGCTGGCCGCGGGTGCGCGGCGAGGTGGTGGTGGTCATGGTCCTGGCTTCCGGGAGGCGCTCGGCTCGGGTCGCGTGCCTCACCAGCAGAGGAGGAGGCGCTCGGGTGGATCGAGTGTAGCGCCGGGGCGGGCCGCGGACCGCCCCGTCACGTCAGAGCTGCCGCACGCGCTCCGCGAGGCGCTCGAACGAGGCCGCGTGCGTGACCCGCAGCGTGTCCCACGACGCCGTCATGTCGACGCGCTCGGGATCCGCGACCACCTCCGCGAAGCCGTGCTGCGCGCGCGGCACCGCGTCGCCGGGCAGCACGAGCGACTGGATGAAGGCGCCCGTGTCGTCGGAGAACGTGAGCGTGTGGCTGGCGACGTTGCGGTGCCAGTCGTCCGACGGCCACGACAGGAACGCGACGTGCCGCGGCGCGACGCCCGTCTCCGACGCCGACACGTAGCTGCCGTAGTGCTCCTCGCCGGGGGAGAGGATCTTGTACGAGCCGTTGTCGAGGTACACGAGCAGCGCCTCGTCGAACGGCTTCTCGCCGTACATCGCCGTGTAGCGCAGCGCGTGCACGAGCACGGGCGCTCCGAGCGGGACGGGGAGCGCGGCGGCCGGGGTGGCGGTCGGCGTCGCCACGGATGCGGGGGCGGCCGGCCGGAGGAACTCCTCGTCCGTCACGTGCGGGCCCCAGGTGGTCGCGTCGACCGGGTCGTCGCCGTCCTCGAGCACCGCGATGTGCTCCATCGGCGCGTGGGCCGTTGCGCCGTGCCAGTGCTCCTCGCCCGCCTCGATGTAGACGGATCCGCCGGGCCCGACCTCGACCACC
The DNA here is from genome assembly GCF_014802555.1 of Clavibacter sp. NCBI lineage: Bacteria > Bacillati > Actinomycetota > Actinomycetes > Micrococcales > Microbacteriaceae > Clavibacter > Clavibacter sp. The sequence continues at coordinate 12,043 of NZ_JAAVCB010000029.1, forward strand.
TCGCCGCCGCGCGTGCCCACGCGGGCGATGCCCGAGGTCACGTGCAGCGTCTGGCCGAGGACGTGGGAGTGCCACACGGTGCGGGCGCCCGGCGGGAAGGTGACGGCCGCGACGACCGCGCGCTGCTCGGGGGTCTGCGGGGTGGAGAGCCAGCGCAGGCGGACCTCGCCCGTGAACTGGTGGTCGGGCATCGTGATCGCGGGGGTCTCGGCCTGGACGCGCATGCGGTGTCCTCTCCGTCGGGCACGCGGGTGCCCGGGTCGTGGAACGGGGAGCCCCGGCGCGGTGTCGCGTCGGGGCACGAGGATCCTCCCGCGGGGACGGCTGGAAGCGGGCCGGGGCATCCCCAGGGTGCACGCCGGCGGCGGAGGGCGCATCCCGGGGAGCGCGCCCCGTGTCAGCCGAGCGCCTCCGGGGCGTGGAAGAAGTCGCGCTCGTACGCGGACGACAGGAGCGACGCCTCGAGCATCGCCGCGCGCCGGGTCGGACCCGCGAGCACCGCCGCCTCGTCGACCAGCTCGGACGCGCGCCGGGTCGCCTCCGCGAACGCCGGATCCGCGTAGGTCGCCAGCCACGCCGCGTATGGGTGCGCGACGCCCGCGGCCGCCGCCTCGGATCCCGCCGCCCGGAGCCGGGTCCCCACGTCGGCGTAGATGGTGAAGCAGGGCAGCAGCGCCGCGACGAGCACCGCGTAGTCGCTCGTGGCCGCGTGCGCGAGCAGGTGGTCGACGTAGGCGCGCGTCACCGGGCCGGCGACCGCGGGCGCGGGATGCCGGGACAGCCACTCCTCGTGCAGCGCCGACTCCGCGGCGATCGCGTCCGCCGCCGAGCGCGCCCAGACCACCTGCGCGTCGGGCGCGGGCGCGAGCTGGCTCGCCCGCGCGAGCACCCGCGAGTACGCGCGGAGGTAGATGGCGTCCTGCGCGAGGTAGTGCGAGAACCACGCCTCGGGGAGGGTGCCGTCGCCCAGGCGGCGGACGAAGGGGAGGTCGTCGATCTCGCGGCGGAGGCCGGCGGATCCCGCCCACATCTCCGCCGAGATCGGCCCGGCATGCGTGCCCGCGGCGTCCCACAGCGCGCGCAGGTGGTCGAGCGGGCCGGCGCCGGATCCGACCCCGAGGTCCTCCGCGTGCGCGAGCGATCCGGTGAGCCAGGCCTTCGCCTCCGTGAGCGCCGCCCGCCAGTCGTCGCGACGCGGCTGCAGGGTCGCGAGCGCGCTCGAAAGGGAGCAGCCGGTGCCGTGGGTGCTGGTGGTCGCGATGCGCGGCCCGTCGACGACGTGCGCCGTCGGACCCGCGCCGCCCGCGCCCGGCGTGACGAGCGCGTCCGGGCAGTCGTCGACGCGCAGGTGCCCGCCCTTGACGACCACGCGGACGCCGTGCCGGGTCGCGAGGGTCCGCCCCTGCGCGAGGGCCGCCTCCCAGCCGTCGGCCTCGCGCTCGCCGAGGAGCGCGGCGAGCTCGGGCAGGTTCGGGGTGACGACGTCGGCGAGCGGCAGCAGGCGGCGGAGCGCCTCGGTCGCGTCGGCGTCGAGGAGCGCGTCGCCGGATTGCGCGACCATCACCGGATCCAGCACCACGACCGGCGGGCGCACCGCACCGAGCCAGGCGGCGACCTCGTCGACCACGGCGGCGGATCCGAGCATGCCGATCTTCACGGCGTCGATCGCGACGTCGTCGGAGACCGCGTCGAGCTGCGCGCGCAGGAACGCGACGGGCGGCACGTGGATCTCGCGGACGCCCGTCGTGTTCTGCGCGACGAGCGCCGTGACGACGGCCATGCCGTAGCCGCCGTTCGCCGCGATGGACTTAAGGTCGGCCTGGATGCCCGCTCCGCCGGTCGGATCCGTGCCGGCGATGCTGAGGACGCGGGGGACCGGGCGGAGCGGGGGCGCGTGGTCCTCGGACGATGCGACGACCTCGGCCGGGTCGTCCGTCGCATCGCCCGTCGTCGCGGGACGCGCCCGCGCCCGCGCCCGCGCCTCCGCGAGCTCGCGCGCCGCCGCCTCGGGATCCTCCGCCGCGCAGATGGCGGAGACGACGGCCGTCCCCGCGCCGCCCGCCGCCGCGATCGCGTCCACGTCGCGCACATCCACCCCGCCGATCGCGACGCACGGCACGGGGGAGAGCCCGGCGATGATCCCGAACCCGTCGTGCCCGAGCGGCGCCGGGTGGTCCGGCTTGGTGCTCGTGGGCCGGATCACGCCGACGCCGAGGTAGTCGACCGTGCCCGCGGGGAGCGCGCGCAACGCCTCCACGTGCGCGGGCGTGTTCGCCGTGAGGCCGACGACGAGGCGGCGGTCGGGGCTCGCGGCGTCGAGCATCCGCCGCACGAGGTCGGCCGGCACGTCCGACTGGCCGACGTGCACGCCGTCCACGCGGGCACCGCGGGCGAGGGCCGCGAGCACGACGTCGACGCGGTCGTCCACGAGGAGCAGCGGCCGCGGGGCCGTCGGATGCGCGGAGGCATGCGCGTCGATGGCATCCGCCGCCGCGACGACCGTCGCCAGCAGCTCCGCCGCGCTCGCGTGCTTGTCGCGGATCTGCACCGCCGTCGCCCCGCCCGCCACCGCCGCGGCGACGACCGCGGGCACGCCGCGCGCGCCGCAGAGCGCGGGGTCGGTGACGAGGTAGACGGAGAGGTCGAGCCCGATCACGACAGGCGCTCACTTTGGGCGACGAGCTCGGGCGTGACGGCGTCGAGCGCGTCGAGCAGCCCGACCGCGAAGGATCCCGGCCCGCGCGCCCCCTCGGCGGCGATGTCGGCCGCGATCGTGTAGCCGCTGGTCGCGGCGACGGCGGCCCGCAGCGGATCCGGATCCGTCGACGCGAACGCCGTCATCACGGCCCCAAGCGCGCAGCCGCCGCCCGTCACCTTCGTGAGCCACGCGTCACCCGTGTGCACGCGCACGAGCCGGTGGCCGTCCGTGATGTGGTCGACCGCGCCGGAGACCGCGACGACCGTGCCGTAGGTGCGCGCCAGCAGGCTCGCGGCGTCGAGCGCGGCCTCGACCTCGTCGGTGGCGTCGACCCCGCGGCCGCCCGCGCCGCCCGTCGCGAGCGCGATGATCTCCGACGCGTTGCCGCGCACGATGGTCGGCGACAGCGCCACGAGCTCGTGCGCGAGCCGCGTGCGCACCGGCAGGGCGCCGACCGCGACGGGATCCAGCACCCACGGCGTCCCCGCGTCGCGCGCCGCGTGCGCGGCCTCGACCGCGGCCTCCCGCTGCTCGGCGTGCGGCGTGCCGAGGTTGATGAGCACGCCTGACGCGATGCGCGCGAACGGCCCGGACTCGGTCGGCACGTCCGTCATCGCGGGCGCGGCACCCAGCGCGAGCAGGACGTTCGCGGTGAAGCCGGTGACGACCGCGTTGGTGATGCACTGCACGAGCGGCTGGCGCTCCCGCAGCTGGAGGAGGAGATCCGCCGAGGTCGGCGTCCCCCGCGTGATCGTTCCCGTGGATGGGCGCAGAGCGCTCATGATGACATCCCTCCGCCGGTGCGAACCGGATCAGGTGCGACGGGTCTCATCTCAGCCCTCGTGGGCACCCCGTGTCAGGGACCCACCCTAGGGCGAGGGCTGCTCTGTTTTGGCAGAGCTAGTCGCCAAGGTGGCGTACGGTGCCACACGACCTGTCCCAAACGTCACCAGCGCGTATTTCTCTGAAGCTTTTCTTCCATAGCACTTAGTGTCACGGCCAGAGAAGGAGCCTGGCTGGAAGTGTAAGCAGTCATCATGCTGGGATTAAGGGCGTCTACTAGAAGGCGTCTGGTGACTGTCCTCGTACCATCGCTGTCATAACTGCCTTCGCTTAAATATTCCCCTGACTGAGGATTACGACTACCAGAAAGCCATTGCAGTACAGCGATGCGATACTCGAGATCATCAAACAAGTTTGGCAAGCTAATGTCGTCGAGCAATTTCGACAAAGGCGCATCGATGAGTTCTCGGGCAAGATGGCTTTGCGGGTAAAGCCAGTTCCCTCCGCGACCGTTATTCCATCGTGGTAACGATTGAACTAGGTCAAAGTTGAGTAAACTGTTTAGCCCCAATGTTTTGCAGGCTTTTTTCGCTGGCGACGCATTGTACGGCTCTTGCCAAGTGGGTTCGAAGGCAAGTCGGGTTAGTAAAGCGTCTCGATGTTCGTTTACTAAAACCGCGCCCATGGTGAAGAATGCCAATTGTGCAGGGAGATGCTGCAGGGCTAAAGCGTACGCACTGTATGAGCCGGAAGGAGGCGTGCGTAGGTTTAAAAGAGTTTGAAGAGTGCGCACCCAGAGGGCCTCATGGGTGCCGTCGTCGTGGAAAACGCCCGCGGAAAGCATTTGCAGGAGGTCGCTGCAATGCTCGAAGGACTCCGCAACAACCTTGTCGTAGCCCGTGGAACCGAGCTGTGTTCTAGTGGCGACTGTCTCCGTATGGGTTCGAATGGACTTTATTTCGGAATTGATCAAATCATAAAGTTCGATTCGACGAGACGGCGCCGGCAAGCATCTCTTCAATTTAGCGATCTTCAAATCCACGCTCAATGATTCTTGCTGCATGTCAGTCAATGCTTCTATGTTCGCGAGCAGGCCCGCGAACATGCCGTCGGCACTGGAACATGGAACTATTGACGCTTGCAGAATGTTGGCGAATTTTTGTGCTGCGGGGCCCGTCCCGGAGTGCGAGTCCCAGAAAATAGGATAGCGCCGGCTTGAGGCAGCTTCTAGTTCGCGCACGAGGGCAACGTCCCACTCGGCGGACCAGCCAGATATCACAAGACCATATTGTTCAAAAATTTGGCCGAGTACCGATTTCCATGGTTCGGCATATTCCGACAGCTCCTCGCTTGTGTTCAACGATTCAATATCACGATAGTCGCCGTGGATCTTGATTATCGTCGCGGGAGCATGGGCAAGCGGCTGTAAGCCCGCGACGGCCTCTGGTCTTGCGGCTACTTGCGCGCCAATCCCAACTTCTGACAATGCGACTTCTAGTAGGCGATCAAAGTTGGTGGTAATTATGACTTTGATGTATCCACGCTTGACTAATTGCGCGATTGCCCTATGTGCTCTGGTCGGTTGTTTATCGATATCCGTGTCATCGGTTGACGGGGGTTCGAAATAGGGGGCAAGGAGTCCTTGTCGAGCTGCCGGCGTAGTGGCTAGGGTCGCGAGAAGAGTCGAGTATCCCAGCTTCTCCCCATGGTGCTCAAGCCACCATGCCTCGGGGTCTTGAGTCGCCCCGGCGACCGCGTCCCGATCCGCTCCATGCTCAAGCGTCGCGACTTTTCGGATCAGGTCCTGTATGACGCCCCATCCGGTGGGAATTCCGGAGGCCTGTGACACGCCTGAGCCGAGGAGTAACGCGTAAACGCCAGGCTGAGCGTGCACAGACGTCGCGAGTGTGATTGTCGGACTTAGAGGTGTGGCCATGGCACAAGTGTGCCTTGGGAGGGCTCATTTGTCAGCAGGTCGAGTTCGCGTCAAAGCAGAAGCAGGCTTTAGCTCGTCGAAAACCGCCTGAGCCCCGCTTGCGCAGAACGCGACCTGTGTCTGTTGACCCCTAGGCCAGCCCCGCCACGTCGAGCACCCACGCGTAGTCGGAGGCGCGCTCGCGCCACGCGTCGTAGCGGCCCGACTTGCCGCCGTGGCCGGCCTGCATCTCGGTGCGCAGCAGCACGGGCGCGCCGACCTCGCGGAGGCGGGTCGTCCACTTGGCGGGCTCGACGTAGAGCACGCGCGTGTCGTTGAGGCTCGTGACCGCGAGGATCCGCGGGTACTCCACGCCCTCCCGCACGTTCTCGTACGGCGTGTACGACTTCATGTACGCGTACACCTCGGGGTCGTGCAGCGGGTCGCCCCACTCGTCCCACTCGATCACGGTGAGCGGCAGCGACGGGTCGAGGATGCTCGTCAGCGCGTCCACGAACGGCACGCCCGCGAGGATCCCGGCGAACCGGTCGGGCGCGATATTCGCGACCGCGCCCATCAGGAGCCCGCCGGCGCTGCGGCCCTCGGCGACGAGCTTCTCCGGGCTGGTCCACCCGCGCGCGATGAGGTGGTCGGCCGCCGCCACGAAGTCGGTGAAGGTGTTCTTCTTGGTGAGCGTCTTGCCCTCGTCGTACCAGCGCCGGCCCATCTCGCCGCCGCCGCGCACGTGCGCGATGACGAACGCCATGCCCCGGTCGAGCAGCGACAGCCGCGCGATGGAGAACGATGGGTCGATGCTCGCCTCGTAGGAGCCGTAGCCGTAGAGCAGGAGCGGCGCCGGCGTGCCCGGGTGCACGAGGCCGCGCTTGTAGATCACCGAGAGCGGGATCTCCGTGCCGTCCTCCGCGGTCGCCCACTCGCGGGTCTGCACGTAGTCGTCCGGGTCGTAGCCGCCGCGCACGGGCTGCTGCTTGAGGAGGCGCAGCTCGCGCGTCGCGAGCACGTAGTCATAGGTGGTGGCCGGCGTCGCGAGGCTCGTGTAGCCGAGGCGGACGGTGGGCTGCGCGAACTCGGGGTTGCCCGCTGTTCCGACCGTGTAGATCGGCTCGTCGAACGCGATCTCGTGCAGCTGCTCGCCGTCGAGGACGCGGTCGAAGGGGATCACCCCGACGCGCGTGAGGCCCTCGCGGCGGTAGGAGATCACGAGGTGGTCGGCGAACGCGCTGGCGTCCTCGAGGCGGACCTCGTCGTCGTGGGGGATGACGACCTGCCGGTCGGTCGTGGACGTCGGGTCGTCGGCCGGCACGTCGATCAGCTCGAAGTTGGTGGCGCCGTCGTTGTGCAGGATGAGGAGCCGGTCGGATCCGTCGATGACCGCGTGGTCGACGTCGTACTCGACCCCGTGCCGGCGCGGCCACACCGAGCGGAACGCGCCCGTGGGATCCCCGGCGTCGAGCAGGAGCACCTCGGTCGTGATCTTCGAGCCGACCTCGATGACGAGGTACTGGCGGCTGCGCGTCATGCCGAAGCCGACGAAGTAGCTCTCGTCGGGCTCGGTGAACACCTTCACGTCCTGCGACGCGGGGCTGCCGACGCGGTGGCGCCACACGGTGTCGGGGCGCCACGCGTCATCCACCGTGACGTAGAAGAGGTGGTCGCCGTGGGCCGAGAAGGTGGCGCCGTGGCTGGTGCCGGGGATCTCGTCGGCGAGGTCCTCGCCCGTCGTGAGGTCCCGGATCTTGAGCAGGAAGCGCTCGTCGCCCTCGACGTCGACGGAGTAGGCGAGGAGCGATCCGTCGGGGCTGACCTCGAACGCGCCGAGCGAGAAGAACTCGTGGCCGTCGGCCTCGGCGTTGGAGTCGAGCAGCACCTGCTCGCCGGGGGTGGCCGTGCCGTCGGCGGCGGGCTCGATGACGGGCGGGGTCCAGTCGTCCGGGCCGGCGACGGGGCGGCGGCAGCGGATCGCGTACTGCGACCCCTCGACCGTGCGCGCGTAGTACCACCAGTCGCCCTCGCGGACGGGGACGGAGAGGTCGGTCTCCTGCGTGCGGTCCTTGATCTCCGTGAACAGCTGCTCGCGCAACGGCTCCAGATGCGCGGTGGCCTGATCCGTGTACGCGTTCTCGGCCTCGAGGTGCGCGATGACGTCGGCGTCGTCCTTGTCGCGCAGCCACTCGTAGCGGTCCACGAACGTGTCGCCGTGGAAGGTGCGCTCGATGGGGCGCTGCTCCGCGACGGGAGGGGTGGCGGAGGAGTCGGATGCGGGGGAGGAGACGGCCGGGACGGCGGGGTCGGTCATCCGGCCAGCCTACCGACGGGCGCCCGAGGCGGATCCGCGTCGGCGACGGCCGCGGACCACCGCAGCGATGGCCCCGACCACGATGAGCGCCCCTCCCACCACGCCCCACCAGGCGGATGGCGCATCGCCCGTCGCGTCGGGCAATGACAGTGCGAGGATCCCGAGGCCCACCAGGGCGAGCAACACCTGACCGAGCATGGGGGCCTCCGGGGACCGGCACCCCGAGCGGGTGCGCATCCGCCGACCCTAGGGGCGCAGGCACCCCACTCGTCGGGCGCTCGCACAACGCACACTCGAGGACGGCCTCGGGTCAGGAGGTGAGCGGCCCCGCCTCGCGCGGCCCGGTCGCGCCGGGCGTCGTGACGGCGCCGAGCGTGCTCGAGCGGGTCGCGAGGCGCGCGACGGCCTGCAGCGGGATGGAGAGCCAGCCGGGCCGGTTACGGACCTCGTAGATCGCCTCGTACACGGCCTTGTCGATCTCGAACGCGTCGAGCAGGGCCCGGTTCGCGCGGAGGTCGGTGCCGGAGCGGGCGATGTAGCCGTCGACGAACGCGCGGCGCGAGGCGCTTGCCCACGCGGCCGCGGACTTGCCGGGGTGCGCGAGCGCGTACGAGCCGGCCACGTAGTCGAACGACCGGAGCATGCCGGCGACGTCGCGGAGCGTGACGTCGGCGAGCGACCGCTCGTGCATGGGCCGCATCGGCTCGCCCTCGAAGTCGAGGAGGACCCAGCCGCGGTTCGGCACCGAGAGCACCTGGCCGAGGTGGTAGTCGCCGTGGATGCGCTGCAGCTTCGGCCACTCGCCCTTCTCGGCGGCGTCGTACACGCTCGAGATGGCGTCGTGGAAGGCGGCGATCTCGGGCACCTCGCGCTCGGCCGTCGCGTGGCGGCGGCGGAAGCTGACCATGATCCCCTCGATGACGTCGGGCGTGGCCTCGACGGTGGGGAGCGCGGCCGCGAGCGTGGCGTGCACGTCTGCGGTGGCCTCGCCGAGCGCGCGGGCCTCGGCCTGGAAGTCAGCGTCGGCCTCGGCGGCGCGGAGTGCGACCCGCCACGCGTCGGTCACGCCGGGCAGGAACTCCTGCGCGAAGGCGACGTGCCCGATGGCGCGCCCCTCCTCGCGGCCGGAGTCGCTCCACTCGGCGAGCACGCTGCCCATGGTCTGCGGCACGAGCCGGGATCCGGCGCCCGCGATGGCGGACTGGAGCACGACGTCGGGATTCTCGCCGTGGTGCAGCGCGCGGAAGACCTTGACGATCATCGGGTTCACGGCGTGGCCGTCGGCCGAGACCATGTCGTAGATGATCGACGTGTTCGACTGCTCGCCCGAGAGCACGTGGGATCCGACGACGGTCGCGATCTCCACGCCCGGCTGGCGCTGGCCGCGCGCGGTCGCGCCGAGCGAGGTCTCGTCGACGTCGGCGTCGCGGTCGTCGAGGATCGTGCGGATGAGCGCCCACGCGTACGCGGGGTCGTGCGGGCCGTCGTAGACGTGCAGCTCGACGCCGTCGTCCTCGACCGTGGTGCCGATGTGGAAGGGCTTCAGCTCCTCCAGCGGCGCCTGCCGGTAGGTGAGCGGCACCTGGTACAGCACGGGCTTGGCGCTGCCGTGGTCGATGATCAGGTGCGTCTCGATGCGGGCGAACCAGCCCTCGTCGCTGAAGCTCCAGCCGCCGATGCGCTCGAGGCGGGGCTCGGTGCCCTTCGAGGCGAACCAGCGCTGCTCGCGCATCCACGCGGCGAGGAAGTCGGGGATCACGCTGAGGTCGTGGTGCTGCATGGCTCAGGCCACCTTCGCGGTCACGTCGGCGAGCGACGGGTTGGTGGCGGACGATCCGTCGGGGAAGAGGACGGTCGGGACGGTCTGGTTGCCGCCGTTGATGGCCTCCACGAGCTCCGCGGTGCCGGGCACCTGCTCGATGTCCACCTCGTCGTAGCCGATGCCGGCTCGATCGAGCTGGGCCTTCAGCCGGCGGCAGTAGCCGCACCAGGTGGTGGAGAACATCGTGATCCGCCCGGGGGCAGGTACGTAGGAGGAGGTCTCGGGCGCCATGGTGCTCACCCTACGCGCCGTTCTCGCCGCCGACCCGGGATCCGCGGCGCGCGAGGAGGTGCTCGGCGCGTCGCGCATCCCGGGTGCGGTCCCGGTCAGGGGCGGATGCGGATCAGCCGAGCAGCGAGCGCTCGTACCACGCGTTGCGGAACTTGTGCGTCGGATCCAGGCGCTCGGCGAGGGCGAGGAAGTCGCCGGATCGCGGGTACAGCGGCACGATGTCGGCCGCCTCAGCGGTGAAGACCTTGCCCCAGTGCGGGCGCGCGCCGAACGGCCGGATGGCCGCCTCCAGCTCGACGAGGAGCGCCTCGACGGCCTCCTGGTCGCGCTTCCAGGTGAAGTGCAGGCCGATGGTCGTCTGCCCGTACTGGGGGCTCAGCCACAGCCGGTCCTCGGCCACGGCGCGCAGCTCGCAGACGAGGAGGATCGGCCGGATCCGGTCGCCCATGGCCCGCAGCGCCTGCACGGCCTCGACCGCCCGGTCGAGCGGCACGTGGAACTCCGACTGGATCTCCTCGCCGTCGCTCGGCGTGAATCCCATCTTGAAGTGCGACAGGCGGTCGGACCAGAGGCCGACGACGCCGAGCTGCGAGGTGCTGTGGACGGGGTCGATCCCGAGGATGGGGTGGCGCTCCTCGGTGGCGGCGGGCGCCCCGAAGTAGTCGGCCACGACGACCTCGTCCTCGGGCTGGCCGTCGACGCCGAGCTGCACGCGGCTCTTCAGCCACACCTGGTCGGTGGTCTCGCCGAAGCGCGTGAAGACGCTGACGCTGTACGCGCCGCCGAAGACGTCCTCGAGGTTCTCGTCGAACGCGTCCCACGACAGGCCCTCGAACACGCGCTGGCGCACGAGGTAGGACGGCTCGACGTCGAGGGTCACGCGGGTGACGACGCCGAGCGCGCCGAGGCCCACCACGACGCCGTCGAAGTCGTCGTCCCCGCGGCGGTACGTGACGGTCTCGCCGTCGGCGGTGATCATCTCGAGGGCCGCGACCGCGGTGCCGAGGTTGCCGTTGCCGATGCCGGATCCGTGGGTCGCCGTCGCGATGGCGCCGCCGACCGAGATGTGGGGCAGCGACGCGAGGTTGTGGATCGCGAGGCCCTCCGCGCCGAGGAGCTCCGCGAGCTTGCCGTAGGGGAGGCCCGCGGAGAAGGTGGCGGTGCTGGCGTCGCGGTCGATCACGAGGTCGGCCGGCAGCTCGGCGAGCGAGACCAGCACCTCCGAGTCGGCGATGTCGTTGAACGAGTGGCGGGATCCCAGCACGCGGATCGTCGGCGCGTCACGGACGATGGCCCGCAGCTCCTCGACGCTCGTCGGCGTGCGGACTTCGCGGGCCGTGTACGCGTAGTTGCCGGCCCAGTTGGTGCCCGCGGTGCCCTGCTCGATGGTGTCGGTCATGCGTCCTCCTCGCGCCCGCCATCGGACGCCGTCGTCTCCAGCTTGCTCGCCCTCCGGCCGGAGGGCGAGCGTGTCGTGCGGTCGTGCCGTGCGCGATGCGGCGGCGGGCCCGGCGCGGGCCCGCCGCCGGTCCGTCAGCGGCTGCGGATCGTCAGCTCCAGCGTGCGCGCCGACGGCCAGAGCTGGTGCTCGGGCAGCACGTCGAGGCCGCACGCGCGCGAGCCGAGCCCGTGCTGCGCGGCGTCGATGTACAGGTGCACCGCCTCGCTCGCGGGCAGCTCGTGCGGGTGCGCGGCCCGGTCGAGCTCCTGCGGCGTGTGCCGGGAGGCCGTGAAGCCGGGGCGGCGACCCGCGGTGTCGGGCCGGGCCTGGATCACGATGCCGTGCTCGCCGTCGAACGTGCCGAGCTCGAGCTCGCGCAGGTCGCTGCGGTGGCCGGTCTCCTGCGGTATCGAGTACACGGCGCCCAGGTCGTCGACGAGCGACGAGAACCGGCCGACGAGCGCGGCCCGGCGCGAGTCGGGGTACGACTCGAACGGCCCGGTGCCGAACCACTCCGCGTTGGTGACGCTCGCGGGCAGGTCGAACAGGATCCCGACGCGCGGCCAGCTGATGGCCCAGCCGGCGCTCGGCACGATGTCAACGCGGAGGCCCAGGTCGCCGTCGGCGCCCTCGGTCCAGCAGTACGTCGTGTCGACCGAGTCGAAGGACTGCGCCGCGCTCGTGCGCACGACGACCGTCAGCGAACCGGAGCCGACCTTCACCGAGCGGACCCTGTGCGTGAGCCGGTCGAGGCCCGCCTGGCGCCAGCGCGCCTCGCTCGACGGCCCGGGCACGCCCTTGCCGAATGTGAGGCGCGGATCCGCCAGCTCGTAGGACCCGCTGCTGTCGCTGCGGTCGTTGTCGGTCGGGGCGCGCCACAGCTCCAGACGCGGCCCGTCGACCTCGAGCGCGCCGAGGCGCACGAGGCGGCCGGTGGCGAGGTCGAACTCGCCGTCGCCGAGGGTGAGGCGCGTGGCCCCCGCGTCGGGGATGACGTCCTCGTCGGCGTCGACCCAGCGGGCGAGCACGGCGGGACGGGGTGCGGGCGTGAGGTCGAACTGCTGCACGGCGACCACGTGGCCGGCCTCGGCCCACGGCTCGTCGTCGCGGAGGATCGCCTGCACCGTCAGCCACACCTCGGCGCCGTCGGCGCGCAGGTCGCCCGCGTCGAGGGCGTCGGCGGGCAGCGGGATGCGGACGGTCTCCCCGGCGGCGACGGGCTCGGCGTCGAGGACGCCGGTCGCGATGTCGTCGCCGTCGACCGCGAGCACCCAGACGAGGCTCGCGAGCGCGGTGGAGACGGAGTGGTACCGGTTCTCGACGACGAGGGACGCGGATCCGCCCTCCCGCTCGAGCCCGAACGCGATGGGCTGCACGACGGCCTTGTACTCGGCTAGGCCGGGCGTGGGGGTGTCGTCGGGCAGGACCATGCCGTCCATCACGAAGTTGCCGTCGTGGACGACCTCGCCGAAGTCGCCGCCGTAGGCGTAGAACGCCTCGCCGTCCGCGGTCTCGGTGAGGATGCCGTGGTCGCGCCACTCCCACACGAAGCCGCCGTGGAGGCGCGGGTAGCGGAGCACGAGGTCCTCGTACTCGGCGATCTGGCCGGGGCCGTTGCCCATGGCGTGGACGTACTCGCACAGGATGAAGGGCTTGGTGCGCTGGCGCATGCCCTCGCCGGGCGTGCAACCGAGCAGGTCGCCCGGGATGACGTCGCTGCCGATGGACTCGGTCTCCTGCAGGTTCGAGTACATGCGCGAGTAGACGTCCGTGTACTCGCCCGTGTAGTCGCCCTCGTAGTGCACGGGCCGGCCCGGGTCGCGGCGGTGGACCCACGCCGACATGGCGGCGAGGTTGCGGCCGGTGCCCGCCTCGTTGCCGAGCGACCACATCACGATGGAGGGGTGGTTCTTGTCGCGCTCGACGGTGCGCTCGATCCGGTCGAGGTACGCCTCCGCGAAGCGCGGGTCGTCGCTCGGGTTGCCGACCCAGCCGCCGAACTCGAAGCCGTGGGTCTCGAGGTCGCACTCGTCGATCACCCAGAAGCCGAGCTCGTCGGCGAGGTCGAGGACACGCGGGTGCGGCGGGTAGTGGCTCGTGCGGATCGCGTTGACGTTGTGCTGCTTCATCAGCAGCATGTCGGCGCGCGCGTGCTCCTCGTCGAAGACGCGGCCGCGCTCGGGATGCGCCTCGTGCCGGTTGACGCCGTGGAAGACCACGCGGCGGCCGTTGACCAGGAACCGGTCGCCCTCGATGCGCACGGTGCGGAAGCCGAGGCGGATGGAGAGCGCCTCGACGTTGGTGCGGAGGAAGCCCTGGTACTGCGTGGGGCTCTCGGCGCTCCACGGCTCGACGCGGTCCACGTGCACGGGCGCGACGTCGGCCGGGGTGTCCCAGGTGACGTGGATCCCGAGGTCCTCCACCTCGAACGTGACGGGGAACGCGGACGGCTCCGCGTCGACCTCGACGTGCACGGTGCCCGCGCCCGTCTCGTGGTCGTACTCGGCGCGGGTCCACGCGTCGTCGATGCCGCCGATCGGGCGGCCGAGGAGGGTGACGTCGCGGAAGATGCCGGGCATCCACCACTGGTCCTGGTCCTCGAGGTAGCTGGCGATCGACCACTGGTGCACGCGCACGGCGAGCACGTTGGATCCGGGCCGCAGCGACGCGGTGACGTCGAACTCGTGCGAGAGGCGGGATCCCATCGCGGTGCCGACCTCGTCGCCGTTCAGCCACACCTTGAAGGCCGACTCGACGCCCTCGAAGCGGAGCACGACGCGCTCGAGCGACTGCCAGTCCGTGGGCACCTCGATCTCGACGCGGTAGTCGCCCGTGGGGTTCTCGTCCGGCACGAAGGGCGGCTCGACGGGGAACGGGTACTGCACGTTCGTGTAGGCGGGGAGGCCGTAGCGGCCGTCCTGTCCGAGCACCCAGTGGCTCGGCACGGGGATCTCGTCCCAGCCGGAGTCGTCGAACGCGGGGTCGGCCATCTCGTCGGAGAGGCCGCGCGGGGTGGGGGAGAGGCGGAACCGCCAGTCGCCGTTCAGCACGATGCGCGGGGCATCCGAGTGCAGGCAGGACCGGGGACGTCGGGCCGCGCCCGACGTGGGGGCGAAGTCCTCGTAGTAGGGGAGGGCGTGCGTCATGGGCTTCCTTGCGCGTGGGCGGGGGCGGCGACGTGCCGCGCATCCATCATCGTGGGTCGGGGGGCGACGCGCCGAACGCGCGGACGGCCGGGCAGGTCGCCCCGCCCGGCCGTCCGCGGATCCGTGCGCGAGTGCGTCAGCCCTTCACGGCGCCGTCGGTGAGACCGCCCCGCCAGAACCTCTGCAGCACGATCATCGCCGCGATGAGCGGGATGATCGAGACGAGCACGCCGCCCGTCGTCAGCTGGTAGAACTCCGGCAGCCGGTCGACCTGGCTCCGCCAGTTGTTGAGGCCGAGCGTGATCGGGTACAGCTTCGAGTCGGCCAGCATGATCAGCGGCAGGAAGTAGTTGTTCCAGATGCCGACGAGCTGGAACAGGAACACCGTCACGAGCGCGGGCGTCATGGAGCGGAGCGCGAGCGTGTGGAAGATCCGCAGCTCGCTCGCCCCGTCGATCCGGCCCGACTCGATCACCGCGTCCTCCACCGACGCCTGCGCGTAGATCCGGCAGAGGAACAGGCCGAACGGCGAGACGAGCGACGGGATGAGCACCGACCAGTACGTGTTCGCGATCCCCATCGAGCTGAACAGCAGGAACAGCGGCAGCGCGGTGGCCGTGCCCGGCACGAGCACCCCACCGAGGATGGTGCCGAACACGATGTTCGATCCCGTGAACCTGTACTTCGCGAGCGCGTACCCGCCGGCGGCGGCGAAGTACGTCGCGATGAGCGCGCCCACCCCGGCGTAGAGCACCGAGTTCAGGAACCAGCGCACGAAGATGCCGCCGTCGTACGTGAACACCATCGTGAGGTTCTGCCACAGGTTCATGTTCGCGAACAGGAACCCGTTGGTGCTGAACAGGTCGGCCGTCGTCTTCGTGGCCGCGACCACGATGTAGTAGACGGGGACGAGGAAGTACAGGGCGACGAGCGTGAGGATCGCCGTGACGATGATCCGCGTCGCGGGCTTCGTGCCCGCGCCCGGGGCGCTGCCGGTCTTCGACGGCCGGCTCACCTTCGCCTCGGCGGCCTGGGCGGCGCGCTTTTGCTCCGCCTTCTGCGCGGCTGTCTCGCTCGTGGTCGGTCGTGCCTCCGTGGCGGTCATGCGCGCGCCCCCTTCTTCCTCGCTGCGGCGGCTTCCCGCTCCTCCTTGGGCTTCCTGTTGGTGAACGCCAGGAACACGAACGACAGCACGAACGCGGCGAGGGCGATGATGACCGCCTGCGCCGCGGCGACGCCGTAGTCGTTGTACGCGAACGCCGTGGTGTACGCCGACAGGTTCGGCGTGTACTGCGAGTCGATCGCGGGGGCGGAGGTGGCGAGCACCTGCGGCTCCGCGAACAGCTGCAGCGTCCCGATGATCGAGAACACGGTCGCGAGCACGAGCGCCGGCCGGATCAGCGGCAGCTGGATCGACATCGCCGTCCGCCAGGCGCCCGCCCCGTCGATGCGCGCGGCCTCGTAGACGTCCCCGGGGATCGACTTCAGCTGGGCGATGATGATGAGCATGTTGTAGCCCGTGTAGGTCCAGGTCACGATGTTCGCGATGGACCACAGCACCGTGTCGGCGCCGAGGAAGTCCAGCTGGATCCCGAACATCTGCCCGATGTCGATGATGGGCGAGAGCCCCGGGATGTAGAGGAAGCCCCAGAGGATCGTCGCGATGACGCCCGGCACCCCGTACGGCATGAAGTACGCCGCCCGGAAGAACTGGGGCCACTTCGCCGACGCCGACTCGAGCAGGAGCGCGAGGATCGTGCAGAGGATGATCATCACCGGCACCTGCACGATGCCGAACAGCAGCACCCGGCCGATGGACGCGGTGAACGCGTCGTTGGCGAGCGCCAGGGAGTAGTTCTCGAACCCGGCGAAGACGGTGGTGACGCCCTGCTCGCCGAACAGGCCCTCCCGCCGAACGGTCGTGAACGACTGGAACACCGCGTAGATGATCGGCAGCACGAAGGTCAGCACGAAGACCGCGAGGAACGGCGCGAGCATGACCCACGGCGCGATCGTCTGCGACTTCTTCAGCTGGCCGCGGCTGACGCCCGAGCGCTGCGCGCGGACGGGGCGGGCAGCGGCGCGCTCGCCGCTGGCGGGACGCGTGTCGACGCTCATGCGGACGCCGCCTCGACCGTGAGGCCCTTGTTGCGGAAGGCCTCGATCACGGCCTCCTGCGCGAGCGGCAGCGACTCGACGAGGGTCTGGCCGCTCGTGAGCTTGCGGCGGAACTCGTCCTGCAGGGTGTTGAGGGTGAACTGCGTGAGCGGGCACCAGGACCAGTCGAGGTTCTGCTCCTTCGCCGCGGGCGCGAACACCTCCTCGTTGTAGCTCTGGCCGCTGAACCACTCGCTCGGCTCCTGCCGGGAGGCGCCGATGTAGTCGGGCGACGGCGACCAGCCGATGCCGGAGTTCTTGATCATCGCGTCGATGCCCTCGGGGGAGGTCGTCATCCACGTCATGAACTTGAGCGCCTCCGCGGGGTGCTTGCTGTTGGCGAGCACGGCCGCGGTGGATCCCCCGAGGTAGCTGGATCCGTATGCCCCGTCGAAGCCCCAGGTCTGCATGGGCGCGACCTTCCACTTGCCCTCGCCGCCCGAGACCGACTGGATGAGGGCGTCGCCCCAGCTGGCGCTCGTGACGCCGAAGACCTTGCCGTCCGCGGCGGCTGCGGTCCACGGCGGGGAGAAGGCCGAGTACGAGGTGTTGACCACGTCGTCGTCGATGGCCTTGTCGAAGAACGCGGCGACCTCCATGGTGCGCTCGTCGAGCATGCCGACGACCCAGCGCTCGCCGTCGATCCGGAACCAGTTCGCGCCGGCCTGCGTCGCGTAGGAGGTGAAGACGCTGGCGTCGGCGACGGGGAAGCAGTCGAGGTAGTTGCCGGCGCCGGTCTTGCGGACCTCGGCGCCGAGCGTCGCCCAGTCGTCTCAGGTCGCGGGCGGCTGGCCGCCCACCTGCTCGAGGAGCTCGCGCTGGTAGTAGAAGGCCATGGGGCCGGAGTCCTGCGGGATCCCGAAGACGCCGTCCTGGAAGCTGACCTGCTTCCACAGCGCCTCGTCGTACTTGTCCCTGTACTCCTCGACGCCGTAGCGGGTGAGGTCGACGAGGCCGTTGGCGAGGAGGAACTCGGGCAGCTGCCGGAGCTCGACCTGGCCGATGTCGGGGCCGCCGCCCGCGGTGATCGCGGAGTACATCTTCTGGTACCCGCCCGCGTTGCCGCCGGGGATCCAGACCGCCTCGACCTGGATGTCGGGGTTCTGCGCGTTCCAGACGTCGGCGACCTTCTGCAGGTCCTTCAGCCACGCCCAGTACGTGAGCGTGACCTTCTCGCCGGCCGCCGCAGCGGGGATGACCGGATCGGAGTTGACCAGCCTCCCGCCCGGCGCCGAGCACGACGCGAGGGCCAGCGTGCCCACGGCGGCGGCTCCCACCCCCAGTGCCTGTCTCCTGCTGATCGAATGCGTCATCGCATCCCTCCCGTCGTCGTTGATGGCAGATGGGCTGGAGCCCGCGGCCACTCTAAGCGCGCGACGAAACTTATTCCTAACCTCTGGTAGGGATTCCTGGGAGAACGGCGCGAGCCGGCTCAGCGGCGCGCGCCCCGGTTCCGCACGGCCCACTCGAGGGCGTGCATCGCCTGGTCCTTCGTGAGCCGCGTCTCGAGCCCGCAGTTCGGGCACTCGACGCGGTAGGTCGAGCGCAGCGGGATCAGCGGCACGAAGAACAGCGTGAAGCGGAGGGTGCGGTGGAGCACGCGCTGGGCGCTCGTCACGCCGCAGCGGAGGCATGCGAAGGTCACGATGACGATGAGGGCGTCGCGCGCGCGCGTGCCGAACAGGAGGATCACCTCCCGAGGCTACGCGCGACGCGCGGAGCATAGGCGGTGGGGCGGCCCCCGGACGAGGAGGCGACGCCCGGCGGATCACCCGCTACGGTCGGAGGACACGCTCCCAGCAGATCGGCCCCGCATGACCACGCACCACGTCGGCGCGCACGTCACCTCTGCGGCGGCCTGCCCGGGAGCCGCGGCGTGATCGTCTTCGTGGTCGTAGGGGCCGTGGGACTCCTGCTCCTCCTCTCCAGCGTCGCGCTCGGCGCGGCCCTCGCCATCTACGGCGTCGGCGGCCTGCTCGCCGACCAGGCGGGCATCGGATCCGGCGGGGCCATCGCGATCGCCGTCGCCCTCGCGCTCGTCGCCCTCGTGGTGGTGCAGCTCACCGTCCGCTTCGTCGCGAAGCAGGAGAGCGGCGGCTCGTACTCGCCCGTCGGGATGGTCGGCGTCGTCACCTCGCCCACCTCGCCCACGGGCGGCGAGGTGCGGCTCAAGCACATCCGCGAGCTGGAGCGCCGGCTCGCCATGAGCCCCGAGCCGCTGGCCGTCGGCACCCGCATCCGCGTCGTCTCGGAGGACGGGTTCCGCGTGCGCGTGGAGCCCGACGCCGACGCCGCCCCCACCACCTAGCAGCACCCGTCCCAACGAGAGGAACCATCCCGTGGACTTGATCTCCGGCGGCACCACCGCGATCGCCGTCATCGTCATCATCGTCATACTCGTGGCGCTGGTGGCGTTCATCGCCTCCCGCGTCCGCCGCGTGCCGCCGAACCAGGCGCTCGTCATCGTCGGCCGCAACGCCGAGAAGAGCGAGGGCGGCGCCGGCTTCTCCAGCCCGCAGAAGGTCATCATCGGCGGCCGGACCTTCATCTGGCCGATCTTCCAGGAGGGCTTCACGCTCTCCCTGGAGCAGTACCAGACGAGCGTCACGGCCGAGGCGCGTGACGCGAACTTCATCAACACCGCCGTCGTCGCGACCGTCAACTTCAAGGTGACGGGCACCGAGGACGGCGTGCGCCGCGCCGTGCAGCGCTACCTCCTCCAGCAGGACGCCCTGCCGGAGATCGTGCGCCAGTCGCTCGAGGGCGCGATCCGCGGCCTCATCGGCGACCGGCCCGTGGACGAGCTCGTGAAGAGCTTCTCCGTCGTGGCGCAGGAGGCCGTGAACCAGACGAAGAACGACCTCGCGGAGCTCGGCCTCCAGATCGAGACGCTCAACGTCCGCGAGATCACGACGCCCGGCAGCACCTACCTCGACGACCGGGCCCGCTCGAACGCCGCGCGCGCCCGCCAGATCGCCGAGGTCGCCGAGGCCGAGAACAAGCGGATCTCCGCGCTCGCCGCGATCGAGAACGACCAGCAGACCGCCGAGCGCCAGCTCGAGCTCGACCTGCGTCGCGCCGCCATCAAGGCGGACACCGACCGCGCCAACGCCACCGCGTACGCGGCCGGCGAGCTGGCGAAGGCCGAGCAGGACCGCCTGGTCGCCGACCAGGAGCGCACCGCCGTCGCCGCGCAGGCCGAGGTGTCGAAGGAGCGCCTGCGCATCGACGTCGAGCTCCCCGCCGAGGCCCGCAAGTACGCGACCGTCCAGGACGCGCAGGCGGCACGCGACGCCGAGAAGGCGAAGGTCGACGTGGAGGTCTACCAGCGCACGCAGAACGCCGAGGCGGCGAAGACCGCTGCCGTGAACGAGGCCGCGTCCATCACCGCGCTCGGGAAGGCGAACGCCGACGCGATCCAGGCCCGCGGACAGGCCGAGGCCGAGGCGGCCGCCGCGCTCGCCGAGGCGCAGAACAAGCTGTCGCGCGAGGCGCTGCAGGCCCGCATCATCGCGTCGATGCCGGAGATCGCACGCGAGATGGCGGCGCCGCTCGCCAACGTCGACAACATGACGATCATCTCGGCGGACGGCGCGAACACGCTGAACCGCTCGGTGGCGGAGAACATGGCGACCCTGCCCAAGCTGCTGAAGGACACCACGGGCATCGACGTCGCGACGGCGCTGAGCTCGTTCCTCGGCTCGACCGCCGCGGGCACGTCCGCCGGCGCCGGCTCCACCTCGACGGATGTCGGCCCCGGGACGGCCGCGTCCGAGGGCGCCGGGATCTGATCCCGGTGCCGGTGCTCCCCGAGGCGCACGCCGCCTCGAGGAGCACGGCGTGAGATCCACGAGCCCGTTCCGGGCGTTGTGGGGCGCGAACGCGCTCTCCAACCTCGCGGACGGGCTCGTCTTCGTCACCATGCCGCTCGTCGCGGCGGGCCTCACCGACGACCCGCGCGGCGTCGCCGGGCTCGCGACCACGTACGCGCTCGTGCGGCTCCTGGTCGCGCTGCCCGTGGGCGTGTACGTCGACCGGCTCGACCGGCGCACGCTGATCGTCGTCGCCGACGCGCTCCGCGGCGTCGCCGTGCTGGGGCTCGCGGTGTCGATCCAGTCCGGCGTCGCGTCGCTCTCGGTGCTCTACGCCGTGATGGCCGTGGTCGGCGTGCTCGAGAGCGCGGCCGACGGGGCCGCGGTCGCGGTGCTGCCGTCGATCGTGCCGGCTGGCCGCCTCGACCGGGCGAACGCGCGCATCACGGGCACGCAGCTCGTGGCCGACGAGTTCGTGGGGCCGCCGCTCGGCGGGATCCTCTTCGCGCTCGCCGCCGCCGTGCCCGTGTACGCGACCGGCGGGCTGTGGGTGGCGGCGGGCGCTGTGGCGCTCGCGCTGCCGCGGCGCACGCGCGACGTCCCTCCCTCCTCCGAGGCGCCGGGCGCGCCGCCGTCCGTGTTCCGCGAGGCCGCGGAGGGCGTGCGCTGGCTCGCCGGGCACCGCGTCGTCGGATCACTGGCCCTCATCGGCGGCCTCGCCAGCGTCGGCTACATGCTCCCGTTCTCGGTGCTCGTGCTGTTCGTGGATCAGCGGCTCGGGCTGGATGCGGCCGGCTACGGCGTGCTGCTCGCGGTGTCCGCGCTCGGCGGCCTCGCCGGATCCGCCATCGCCGCGCCGCTCCGCGCCCGCCTCGGCTCCTGCTGGACCATCATGGCTGCCCTCGTGCTCGGGGCCCGGAGCCTCGCGGCCCTGGCGGTCACACGCGATCCGATCGTCGCGGGGATCCTGCTCGCGCTCTACATCCTGCACGCCGTGGTCTGGAGCATCTGCGCCACCTCGCTCCGCCAGCGGCTCGTGCCGGGGGACCTCCTCGGACGCGTGGGCTCCGCGGGCCGCGTGGTGAGCCTCGTCGGCCTCGCCGCCGGATCCGCGCTGGGCGGCGTGCTCGCGACGGTGGGGATCGCGCTGCCGACCATCGCGGGTGCCGTCGTGTTCACGGGATGCGCGGTGCTCGCGGTCGTCGCGCTGCGCGGGGCGGGGGAGGCGACGTCCTGATGCCGGACCCCAGCTGTGGAGGACGCGCGCGCCGCGGACGCTGCATCACGACCAGTCAAAGACGTCCTTCGCTGCACGGTCCCGCCAGAGGCGCGTCGCCGGCGCCGCCGAGCCGCGAGCGCTCGCCCATCCCCTGCGGCTCGCGATCCTCGAGGAGCTGACGCTCGGGGGCCCGCTCACCGCGTCGCAGCTCGCGCCTTGAGTGGGGGGGGGGGGGCGTCGCCCAGCGACGGCTGGCGCGGTACGCCACGTGGCGCGAGACGGAGACCGTACTCCGAGGAGTGGCGCACGGCCGCCGTGGACGGCCAGTACGGGTGCTGGCTCACACCGGCGGAGCTCGGGCAGCTGCGGCAGCGCACCGAAGACCTGCTCCTCTCGCGTCACCGCGAGCGCCGGACGGATGCCGGGTCGCGCCCTCCGAGCGCGCTGCCTGTGGAGCTGCTCGTGCGAGGTCGCCCGATACGGACCGCTCCGTGACGCACGTCGCGACCCGCCCGCCGTGCGCCTCGTCCGGGATCGCCGGTCGCGCGCATACCTCAGCGGTCAGATCGTGTCGGTCCTCGGCGACACCGCCCCGGAAGGCATCAGTCGCCGTGATGCGGTGGTGGCTGCCGCTGGTCGGATGCGAGACGTCGATCACGATGCGGTCCTGGTGGAAGGATGCCCGTGCCCGGGAGGCGGAGGGTGGCCTCCCGGACGGGTACCGTCGTACCACTTGTCGCGCTAGCGCCGAGGGAGGGCGTACGGCTTGCCGAAGGGCGATACCTCCCACACGTTGGACTGCTTCATGTCGACCTACCCCTTGGTCTCCCGAGCCACACTCCTCCAGCCACAGATGCTGGTGTCGATGTAGTTCTGGACGAAATACCTCCCCGTCGCGGACACGGTGATCTTTCCCTCCCCGACATTGGGGAAGTAGTTGTTGGGCGGGTCCACCGCGACGCACGCGCCCGCCTGGGGCAGCCCGTCCCCGAACACGCGGACGGAGCGGACGAGGTGCGACAGCGTCTTCTCGTAGGTCGAGTTCAAGTACAGCGTCGTCGTGCCGCTGGCGGCCTGCGGCACGATGGTCTGGGCAGAGGCCGGGACGGCACCGAGACCGAAGAGGAGGGTGCCCGTGGCGAGGGCGAGGCCGGCGACCTGGAGCAACGAGGTGCGAGGTCGTCGGCCTGTGGGGGCGTGATGCTGCATGGGACGGTGTTCCTGTCTCTCAGGCTTTCCGCTGAGCCGACGCCGTGTGGGTCGGCCTTCTCATTCACGGATGCGATCCCGAGGTCAGGGCCTGGGGGTGGCACCTGCGCCGGACTGTGCACATGGGGAGCGCGGCTCGGCGCTGTCGTCCGCGGTCGTGCGGGGCTGCCCTCGCAGGCCGACCCGCGTGGCGCACCCGTCCGGGTGAGGACACGCGTCGGGTCGGTTCGCTGCGGTCTCGGATGCGCCGCGGAGTCGCGATCCGCGGGAGGTGCTGCCGCGCTGCGCCGCGCCGGGGCTGGCGACAGGCGATCATCGCGGCCCTGTCCGCGGCGTCCGCCGCCAGGTCCCCGCGGTCCGGGCTCATCCGCGCCGAGGTAGCGCTGCTCCACCGCCGGGGTCAGGCTGATGGAGAGGCCGCCAGCGGACCGTGACCGGGGAGGAACCGGACCGGCCGCGGCCAGGCCGCGAGCCGCTCGAAGGTCGAGCGGCTCGCGACGGTGTCGGCATGGAACATGTCGTGCAACGGTTGGGGGCCCGTGATCCGCGAGGTCGCGTGCCCGGTGACGAGCGCGTCGCCCGTGATGAGGGCCCCGACGTGCTCGAGCACGAAGCTCGAGTGCCCGGTCGTGTGGCCGGGGGTGGCGATCGGCACCGGACGCCCGGGAACGTCCAGGGGAGCGTCGAGGGCGAAGTCCTCGACATCGGCGTACCCCACCTCCTCGAGCCCGCCGTGCCGGACCGCCGCAACGAGCCACGCGAGAACCCGCGGATCGTACGCGTGGCGCAACGCCGTCTGCAGGGTCACCTGCTGGACGACTTCGCGTCGGACGTGGGCCCGCTCCTCGGCGGAACAGAGGACGCGGGGCTCATTCGGCACGGCCGCGAGGATCCGTTCCAGGCCGCCGATGTGATCCGTGTGCGCGTGCGTGATGAGGACGGCCTCGAGGTCTCCCGCGCCGGTGCGTGCCGTGATCTCCGCGAGGCTGGCGAGGACGGCGTCCGCGTCGCGCGGGTATCCCGCATCCACCAGGGTCATCGCCGAACCCTCCGTGAGGATCGTCCAGTTGACATGAGCTCCGCGGACGAGGAACACGCCGGCTTCGGCATCGATGATCGTGTACGCATCCTCCCTGCGGGTTCCGAGCATGAGCGTGTCTCCATCCGATCCGGTGCGCGGGGCGGGCCGTGCGAGGTGGCGAGCCGCAGCACGAGCGCACCGCGGCGGGACATCACACGGTAACGCGTGCGCGCAACCCCCCGCGGCACGATCGAACAGGCTCGTATCCGGAGCACGGGGCTTCTCCTGCGCCGCGTCGTCGTGCGCAGGCTCGGATATCCCGACCCCGCGGGTGCTGCCTATCCGGCGTCGGGCAGCCGCACCTCCACGAGCCCGGCGGTGACGCGCGTCTCGAAGCGCGGCTGCGGCGCGGTGGCGGGGCCGTGGATCACCTCACCGCTCTTCAGGCTGAAGACGCTGTCGTGCCACGGGCAGGTGACGCACGCCTCGCCCGTCTTCGGATCGGTGCCCAGCTCGCCCTCGTCGAGCGGCGCTGAGAGGTGGCTGCAGGTGTTGCTCAGCGCATCCACCGTCATGCCGTTGCGGCGGACGAGGAGCGGGAGGCCGGCGACGTCGCGCTTCGCGAGGCGGCCGTCGGGCAGCTCGGCGAGGTGGCCTAGCTCCTGCCAACCCGCGGGGAACCGGTGTGGCACGTCCTCGGCGTGGTTGGCGCCCGCCGCCTGGCGGTAGGCGAGGTGGCCGCCGAGGAAGCCGCCCGCCGAGACGAGGCCGAGACCCGCGAGCCCGAGGACCTTGCCGCTGGTGTGCTTGCCGCGGGTGCGCTGGATCCAGGAGAGGCCGTAGAGGCCCGTCGCGAGCGCGTTGGCCGCGGAGTGCACGATGCCGACGCGCATCTGCTGCTCGTGCAGCTGCGACCAGTCGGCATAGCCGGAGACGATGGAGGGCGCTGCGCTCAGCACGCCGACGCCGACCAGCGCCCTGCTGGCCTTGTCGTTGCCGGGCAGGAAGTCCAGTACCGCCGAGGAGACCCACGCACCGGTGGGGATCAGGACGGCGACCGGGTGCAGCGGGTGGCCGAACGGCACGCCGTGCAGCAGGTCGGCCAGCGCCCGCGGCTTGAGCAGCGCGGTGACGACGCCCTTCACGCGATCCACGATCGGATCCAGCGCCTTCGCGTCCTCGATCCTCGCGATGGCCGCGACGAGCTTCAGCTCCCTCATGGGATCTCCTGCCGGTTCCGGCGCCGCATTCGACGCTCTCCTCCCAGGCAACGCCTGCGCGACGCCCGCGACAAGGGCGCGGGCGTCCCGGTGGAGGCGCGCGTCAGGCGTCGGGGTCGTGCGCGACGTGCCGGGAGGCGACCGGCCGGCCGTGCCGCGCGATCCGGTAGCCGGGGGAGCGGAGCCGACGCGTCCAGGGGTACGTGGTGTCGCCGGGCGGTGCGGCGAGCACGGGATCCGCGCGCGTCGCCGTGTCGAGCGGCCCGGCGGAGTCGTGCGCCAGCTCGATCCGCGCGGCGACGTGCCAGAGCCCGCGCGGCGTCGCGTGCACGAGGCGCATGCGCACCGGCCGCGTCGCGAGCGCGCGCCCGAGGTCGTCGGCACCGGCCGGCAGCGGCGGATCCGCGTCCACCAGCACGCCGAGCAGCACCGGCCCCGCGGATCCGCGGTACGGCATGAGCGTCGACAGGCACGCGCCCGAGACGGACCGATGCGGCGCGAGCAGGAAGCGCCCGGCAGGCGAGAGACCGGTGGATGCGAGCAGCACGTCGACCGTGGTCCCGCCGCTGTCCGGGATCCGCAGCGCCAGCCCGAGCACGTCCGGCAGCGCCGCGGGGAGGCCGCCACCGCGCGAGAAGCGGGCGTCGACTTCGAGTGGCGCGTCGAGCCCGTCGAGCCCCGCGAGCCCGGAGGCGGCGCGGCCGGCGACGGGCGTCAGCGTCCCGGCGAGGGCGACGCCGTGCGGATGCAGGGGTCGCGGGCGTCGAGCGAGGCGGACGGCGGAGACGAGCCCCGCGAGGACGTTCCCGCCGATGCGGGCCGGGGTGCCGGACATCTCCCGACCCTATTCCGCCTCCGCACGACCTGCCGCTGCCTCCACCTGTGGGCGACACCGGTCGAGCCTGCTCGCCGACCCTATCCTCGGTCGGATGGCGACGAGGGGACCGGGGTCGAGCGCGTCCGTGGACGATTCGGAGGCGGACGATCCGAACCGGACCTCCCCGCGCCCCGCCGCCTCGGGCGGGTGGTCGCGGCTCAGCGCGTCCCGCGGCTTCCTCCTGCTCTGGGGCGCGCAGTCGGTCTCCACGCTCGGTGCGAGTTCGGCGTCCTTCGTCCTCACCCTCGAGGTGTTCCGCGACACCGGCAGCGCCGTCGCCCTCGCGGTGCTCACTGTCATGTCCTCGGCGGGCAACATCTACCTCGCCCCGCTCGCGGGCGCGTTCGCCGACCGCATCGGGCACCGCCGGGCCGCGATCCTCGCCAACGTGGTGCTCGCGACCGCCTCGGCCGTCATGGCGACGGTGTCGCTGATCGGCCCCGGGCGCCTCCTCGGGCTCGTGTACCCGCTCGTGCTGGTCTCCGCCATCGCGGCGAGCATGCTCACGCTGACCCTCACGGCCAGCATCCGGCGCATGAGGCAGGACGCGGATCTGACCCGCATCAACGGCGTCACGACGCTCCTGCAGCGCGCGCCCGTCATCGTCGCCCCCGTCGTGGGCGCCGCGTTGTACGCCACCGTCGCCCCGGCGTACGTGTACGTGGTGGACGGGCTCACGTCGCTCGGCTGCGTCGCGGCGCTCCTCGTCGTCCGGTGGGATGCGCCGCCCCTCGCCGGGCCCCGGCGTGCCAACCCGTTCCCCGGGGCGCGCGACGGCCTCGCCTGGATCCTCCGCCACCGGGGCATCCGCGAGATGCAGATCGGCTTCGCGGGGCTCAACCTCTTCAACGGGCTGGGTGTCACGGCCACGACCGCGTACGTGATCCTGCTCGCCGACCGCCGGTGGGGATCCGCGTCGGGGCTCGCCGCCTACAACGTGAGCGCCGCGGTCGGGCTCGTCGCGGGGGCCGCCCTGGCCGGGTGACGCGGCGACAGGATCCCGCGCCTCGTCGCGATCACGGGCATGCCGCTCGTGCTGGGGCTCGTCGGCCGCGCGTCGCTCGGCGTCACGGACGTCCTCGCACTCGTCGTGGCAGCCGGGTTCGTGCGGAACGCGTCGATCCAGCTGCAGGGCGCGCCGCTCGCCGCCGTCTGGCAGGAGTCCGCGCCGCCGGCGCAGCAGGGCTCCATCCTCGGCGGCGCGCGCCTGCTCGGCCAAGGGCCCTACCCGTTGGCGGTCCTGGGGGGGGGGGCGGCGGCCTCATCACGCTGCTGGCGCCGCTCGGACAGGAGGAGGCGATGCGGGTCATCCTCGTGGTCGCGGGGACGGGCGAGGCCCTGTGCGGGCTCGCCATGCTGTCGTCCCGGCACGTGCGCGCGCTCTTCTCCTGATCCGCGCCGACGGCGTCGGACCGTCGAGGCGGTCGCCCGCGACGACGGAGGGCCGGAGGGGTGATCCCCTCCGGCCTTCGTGCGCTCGCGTCCGGCGGCCGCCGGACGCCGCTCCGCTACGGCGTCGGCATGCCGCCGTTGACGTTCAGCGTCTCGCCTATGACGTAGCTCGACTCGTTGGAGGCGAGGAACACGTAGGCGGGCGCGAGCTCCGCGGGCTGGCCGGCGCGGCCGAGGGGGGTGTCCTCGCCGAACTCGGGCAGTGCGTCCTCGGGCTGGCCGCCCGCGGTCTGCAGCGGCGTCCAGATCGGGCCGGGCGCGACGACGTTCACGCGGATCCCCTTGGGCGCCAGCTGGCCGGCGAGGCCCTTCGAGAACGCGTTGATGGAGGCCTTGGTCGTGGCGTAGTGCACGAGGTTCGGCGACGGCGCGTAGGCCTGGATCGACGACGTGTTGATGATCGACGAGCCGGGCTTGAGGTGCGGCAGGGCGGCCTTCGTGATCCAGAACATCGCGTAGACGTTGGTCTTGAAGGTCAGGTCGAACTCCTCGTCCGAGATGTCCTCGAGCGCGTCGACGTTCTGCTGCTTGCCCGCGTTGTTGACGAGGATGTCGAGTCCGCCGAGGCCCTCGACCGCCTTCGCGACGAGCTCGCGGCTGAACTCCGCGGTCGAGATGTCGCCGGGGATCGCGACGGCCTTCCGGCCGGCCTCCTCGATGAGGGCGACGACCTTCTTCGCGTCCTCCTCCTCCTCGGGCAGGTAGGAGAGCGCGACGTCCGCGCCCTCGCGGGCGTAGGCGATGGCGACGGCCGCGCCGATGCCGGAGTCGGCGCCGGTGATGAGGGCCTTGCGTCCCTCGAGGCGGTTGGATCCGCGGTAGGTCTTCTCGCTGCGGTCCGCGGTCTCGTCCAGGTCGGCGTCGAGGCCGGGACCGTCCTGCTGCTGCGCGGTCGGGTCGATGCCCGCGTACATCTTGGTCGGGTCCTGGAACGTGTACTGGTCGGTGCTCATGTGTCTCCTGGTGCTGTGGTCGGCGTGCGGGAAATGGGGGAGTGGATCAGGCGGGCGGGGTGTCGTCCAGGTCGATGTCCTGGCCGGCGAGCTCGTTGTCGGCGAGCACGGGCTCGGCCTCGCCGTCGACGCCGAGGGCGTCGGCGGTGGGCTCGGCGTCGGCGCCCATGACGGCGTCGTCGTCCGGCTCCTCGACGGGCTCGTCGGTGTCGGGCAGCACGGTCTCGCCGGCGACCGCGTCGTTGGTCACGGTCTCGTTCGCGAGGGCCTCGGTGTCGAGGGCGGTGTCATCCCCCGTGGAGTCGTCCGACGGGGTGATGGTGGCGTCGGTCACGGTCACTCACCGGCCTCGGGCTTGGGGTGGCCGGGGATCGAGTCGCCGCTGAGGTTGAGCTCGGCGGGATCCACGTCGATCTCGCCCACGTCGTCGGGGCCTCCCGATCCGGGGAGCACCTGCACGTCGTCCGCGGCGGCGGGGACGTCGTCGGAGACGCCCTCGCTCTCGGTGATCTGCTGCTCCTGCTTGACGCGCGTGTCGTCCTCGCTGGGAGAGATGAAGTCCTTGTCCTGGTTGGTGTCTGAGGTGTCCGCGGGCTGGAGGCGCGGGTCGTCGGTGTCCATGCGTCCGACGCTACGCTCGGCCTCCAGCAGCGTGTGGCGGCGTTCAGGCAACGCGCATGTGCAGTGCCCGGAGCCCGTCGTGACGGCGCCTCCCGGGGTGGATCACTGGTCGTCGGGACCCTCGCCGAACGGGTCGGGGGTGTCCTCGCGCGCATCCTCCTCGGCGGCCTCCGCCTCCTCCGCGACCGAGTCGGCGTCGATGGGCGCGGGCTCGGCGAGCGGGTGACGCGGGGCGTCGGGGATGTGGGGATCCGTCACGTCAGCGGCCCTCGGGGTCGACGTGCCCGGATGCGTCGTCGGCGGGCGCGCTCATGTGGGAGTCGGACGCGGTGACCGCGCGGTTGTCGGGGACCGCCGGGTAGGCGGCGCTCGCGGGATCCGCGTCCTCGACCTCGGGGGTGTCCTCCTCCGCGTGCCCGTAGCCGGTGCCGTCGGGTGCGCGGACCGCGTCGCCGACGCCGGCGGGGGAGCCGTCGTCGCCGACCACGTCGTCCACGCTCACCAGCCCGTCAGGATCCCCGGGGCCGCGCCCGGTGCGGATGCCGTCTGCCTGCTCGTCGCGGTCGCTCATGCTCCCCACCCTACGAGCGTCGGGACTGCGGGAGACGTGTGCTCGACGCCCCCGAATCGGGGTCGCGAGAATGCCTCGCGGAGGGTCCCCGCGAGTCGTCGTCGGCCGGGTTGCGTTCCCGGCCGAGCACCTTCATATTAGGTGAGCCTTACCTAACCGCGCACGGTGCTCGTGACCCGGACACGGCTCCCCATCGAACCGACGAAGGACCCATGACCCTCTCCCCGCACGCCGCCCACCCGTCCGATCCGACGCTCGACGACCCCCGCGAAGACCCGCTCACGGCCGAGGCGGATCCCGCCGCCGAGCTCTTCTCCAACCGCTCCCTCGCCGGCTGGGACGCCGCCCTCCGGTCGGCCGCGGCTTACGTCCGCGCCGCCGCCCGCCGCGCCGACGGGCCGTTCACCGGCATCACGCCCGACCGGCTCCGCGGATCCTTCGCCGGGCTCGACCTCGACCGCCCGCTCGGCGGCCTCGACGACGCCCTCGACGAGCTCGACGACCTGTACCTCCGCGACGCGGTGTGGTTCCACGACCCGTCGTACGTCGCGCACCTCAACTGCCCGATCCTCATCCCGGCCATCGCGGGCGAACTCATCCTCTCGAGCGTCAACACGTCGATGGACACCTGGGACCAGAGCGCGGGCGCGACCCTCATCGAGCGTGCCCTCATCGACTGGACCGCGGGCCGCGCCGGCCTCGGCGACGAAGCGGACGGCGTGTTCACGAGCGGCGGCAGCCAGTCGAACCTCCAGGCGCTGCTGCTCGCCCGCGACGAGGCGGCGGCCGTGCACGGACTCGCACCCGGCGACCGGCAGCGGATGCGCATCCTCGTCAGCGACGTCGGGCACTTCAGCGTCGAGAAGAGCTCGCGGATCCTCGGCCTCGCCCCCGACGCGGTCGTCCGCGTGCCGAGCGACGACGCCAAGCGGATGCGGGTCGACGCCCTCGAGCGGGAGCTCGCGCGCTGCTACGCGGCGGGCCTCCTGCCCGTCGCCGTCGTGGCGACCGCCGGCACCACCGACTTCGGCAGCGTCGACCCGCTCCCCGCGATCGGGAACGTCTGCCGGCGCGAGGGGATCTGGCTCCACGTCGACGCCGCGTACGGCGGCGGCCTGCTCACCTCGCTCCGGCACCGGCACCTGCTCGACGGCATCGAGCGCGCCGACTCGGTGACCGTCGACTACCACAAGACCTTCTTCCAGCCCGTGAGCTCCAGCGCGCTGCTCGTGCGCGACGGCCGCACGCTCCGGCACGCGACGCTGCACGCCGACTACCTGAACCCGGCGGACCGCGCGCACGAGGAGATCCCGAACCAGGTCGACAAGTCGCTGCAGACCACGCGGCGCTTCGACGCGCTGAAGCTCTGGCTCACGTTGCGCACGGTGGGCGCCGACGGGGTGGGGCGGATGCTCGACGACGTCATCGCGCTCGCCGACCGCACGTGGTCGGCGCTGCGGCGGGACCCGGCGCTCGAGGTGGTGGTGCGGCCCGAGATCAGCGCGCTCGTGTTCCGGTACGTGCCGGCGGGGGAGCGGGACGGATCCGCGGGGCCGGACGCGGGGGCGCGCTCCGACGCCGTCAACCGCGGCATCCGGCAGGCGATCCAGGACTCGGGCCGCGCGATGGTCGCCGCGACCCGCGTGGGCGGGCGCGCGCACCTCAAGCTGACGCTGCTCAACCCCGCGACCACCGACGCGCACATCGCGGAGATCCTGCGGATGGTGGTGGCGGCGGGCGACGCGCTCGACGCCGGGCTGGGCTCGGATGCCCCTGCCGCCGCGGAGGCCGGCCGATGAGCGCCGCCGCTTCCGCCCCCGACCGCATCCACGACGTCGTCGTGATCGGCCTCGGCCCCGCGAACCTCGGGCTCGCCTGCCTCGCCGACCCGCTCGACGACCTCGACCTCGTCGTGCTCGAGCGGAAGCCCCGATTCGACTGGCACCCCGGCATGATGCTGCCGACCGCGCACCTGCAGACGCCGTTCCTGGCCGACCTCGTGACGCTCGCGGATCCGACCTCGCGCTTCTCGTTCCTCGCCTACCTCAAGGACACCGGGCGGCTGTACTCCTTCTACATCCGCGGGGACTTCTTCGTGCTGCGCAGCGAGTACGTCGCGTACTGCCGGTGGGCGGCGGAGCGGGCGCGCGGCATCGAGCTCGACCGCGACGTGCGGGCGATCCGCTACGACGAGACCAGCGGCGCGTACGTCGTCGAGTCGGTCGACGCCGCGGGCACCGCGCACGTGCACCGCGGACGGAACCTCGTGGTCGGCGTGGGCACGCCGCCCTGGCTGCCCGAGGCCGTGCGCGACCTGCCGGGTGTCGTGCACAGCTCCGGCTACCTCGGCGCGAAGGCCGCGCTGCAGGAGCGGGACGCGATCACGGTGGTCGGAAGCGGGCAGAGCGCGGCGGAGATCTACCGCGACCTCCTCGAGGACGTGGACTCCCGCGGCTACCGGCTCGACTGGATCACGCGCTCGCCGCGGTTCTTCCCACTCGAGTACACGCGCCTGACGCTGGAGATGACGAGCCCCGAGTACAGCGACCACTTCTTCGGCCTGCCCGCCGACGCCCGCGACATGCTGCTGCGCGAGCAGCGGAACCTCTACAAGGGGATCGACTCGGAGCTCATCGACGAGATCTTCCACACGCTCTACCGGAAGCGGCTCGCCTTCGACGCGCTGCGGGCGGAGGGGCGGCTCGCGCCGGGCGGCGACGCGGGATCCGGCGTGCCGACCCGGCTGCTGACGAACGCGGAGGTCGTGTCGGCGCGGCCGACGCCTGACGGCGGCGCGGTCCTCGGGCTGCGGCATGCGGAGACGGGCGCCGAGCGCGACTGGCCGACGGGCGCGGTGATCATGGCGAGCGGGTACGACGCATCGGCGCCGCGGATCCTCGACGGGCTCGGCGACCGCGTGCACCGCGACGCGCGCGGCCGCCTCGACGTGGCGCGCGAGCACACGGTCGACGACGCCGGGACGCTCTTCGTGCAGAACGCGGAGGTGCACACGCACGGCTTCGTCGCGCCCGACCTCGGCATGACCGCGCACCGCAACTCGCGGATCCTGCGTGCCATCACGGGGCGTGAGGACTACGCGGTGGAGGAGCGGATCGCGTTCCAGGAGTTCGGGCTGCCCGACGACGTGCCTGCGGCCGGATCGGGGGTGCTCGCATGAGCGCGCCCGCCCTCGAGGCGTCCGCCACCACGCCGCCCGCCGAGTCCATCGCCTACGTGCTCGACCTGCGCCCGCTCGAGCCGGACGCCGACGCCGCGCTCATCCACTCCTGGGTCACGGCCCCGCGCGCCCGCTTCTGGCAGATGGAGCACGCGACGCTCGACGACGTGCGGGCCGAGTACGCGTCCATCGCGGCGGATCCGCGGCGCGAGGCCTGGATCGGCCTCCACGACGGCGCGCCCGCGTTCCTCGTCGAGGCCTACGACCCGGCCGAGGACCCCATCGGCGCGCACCTCGATCCGCTGCCGGGCGACCGCGGCATGCACCTGCTCGTCGCCCCGCCCGCGGGCGATCCGCTGCCCGGCTTCACGACCGCCGTGATGCGGCACGTCGTCGCGCGCCTGCTCCGGGATCCGGCCGTGCGGCGCCTCGTCGTCGAGCCCGACGTCCGCAACACCCGGATCCAGCGCCTCAACGAGCTCGTCGGCTTCCGGCCGCTCCGCGTCGTCGACCTCGGCACGAAGCACGCGCTCCTCAGCGTCGCCACGCGCGACGACGCCCTTCTGCACGCCACCCCCACGGACGGACCCGCCATGACCCTGACCCCCGACCGCACGCGCGACGCGCACCCCGAGACCCGGCCCGCCGCCGCGTCGAGGGCCTCCGAGCCAAATCCGCGCGTCCACCCCGCCGCGCACCTCCGCCCCGACGTCTGGGCCGCCGCCACCCGCCACCTCGTGCGCAAGGCGCTCGCCGAGTTCGCGCACGAGCTGCTCATCGCGCCGGAGCGCGTGGACCCGGAGCTGGCGCCCGGCGAGCCCCGCCGCCCGCACGACCCGAGGCGCTGGGCCGAGTACCGCGTCGCGAGCGCCGACGGCCGGAGCCGCTACGAGTACCGCGCCCGGATCCTCGAGCTCGACCACTGGGACGTCGACGAGGCGAGCGTCCGCCGGACGGTCGACGGCCTGCCCGCCGAGCTCGACGCGACCGACCTCGTGCTCGACCTGCGCGACCGGCTCGGGATCACCGACGACGTCCTGCCCGTCTACCTCGACGAGATCCAGAGCACGCTGTCGGCCGCCGCGTTCTCGCGCCTCCGCGACGTGCCCGACGCGCGGGGCCTTCTCACGGCGTCCTACGCTGAGGTCGAGTCGACGATGGACGAGGGCCACCCCTGCTTCGTCGCGACCAACGGCCGCATCGGCTTCGACCTCGACGACCACGACCGGTACGCGCCCGAGGCGGGCGCCGACGTGCGGATCCTCTGGCTCGCCGTGAACGCGCGGCTCGCCCGCTTCACCGCCATCGACGGCCTCGACCG
Source organism: Clavibacter sp. (assembly GCF_014802555.1). Taxonomy (NCBI): domain Bacteria; kingdom Bacillati; phylum Actinomycetota; class Actinomycetes; order Micrococcales; family Microbacteriaceae; genus Clavibacter; species Clavibacter sp. The sequence goes on from NZ_JAAVCB010000029.1 coordinate 46,007, forward strand.
GGAGGCGTTCCTCGACGCGGAGCTCGGCGGATCCGCCCGTGCCCGCTTCCGCGCGCGCATGGAGGCGCTCGGCGTCGACCCCGCCGAGCGCGTGCTCGTGCCGGTGCACCCGTGGCAGTGGGAGAACGTGGTCACGGTGACCTTCGCGGGTCTCGTCGCGCGGAGGGACATCGTGCTCCTCGGCACGGGCGACGACGAGTACGGCGCGCAGCAGTCGATCCGCACGTGGGCCAACCGCACGAGCCCCGAGCGCTGCTACGTCAAGACCTCGCTGTCGATCCTCAACATGGGCTTCACGCGCGGCCTCTCGCCGGCGTACATGGCGGTGACCCCCGCGATCAACGACTGGGTGCACGCGCTCGTCACGGGCGATGCGGAGTTCGCGCGGCTCGGCTTCGGGATCCTCCGCGAGGTCGCCGCGGTCGGCGTGCGCGACGAGCGGGTCGACGCCGCGCTGCCGCCCGGCCACTCCCACGGCAAGATGCTGTCCGCGCTCTGGCGTGAGTCGCCCGTGCCCGGCCTCGCCGAGGGCGAGCGGCTGATGAGCATGACGAGCCTCCTGCACGTCGACGCGCACGGGGACACGGTGCTCGGCGCGCTGATCGATGCATCCGGCATCGGCGCGGCCGCGTGGCTGCGCCGCTGGCTCGACGCGTACCTCGTCCCGCTCGCGCACGCGCTCATCGCGCACGACCTGGCGTTCATGCCGCACGGCGAGAACGTGATCCTCGTGCTGCGCGACCATGTCGTCGTCCGCGTGCTGATGAAGGACATCGCCGAGGAGGTCGCCCTCTTCGACACCGAGCGCGAGCTGCCGGACGACGTGCGGCGGATCCGCATGGAGATCCCCGAGGACGAGCGCACCCTCACGGTCTTCACCGACGTGATGGACGGCTTCCTCCGCTTCGCCGCCGCGCTCCTCGAGGACCGGGACGACCTCGGCCCCGATGGCCTGTGGCGCGTGGCCGCGGAGGCGCTCGCCGACCACGAGCGCGCGCACCCGGAGCTCGCGGAGCGCTTCTCGCGCCTCGACCTCTTCGCGCCGTCGTTCGACCGCTCGTGCCTCAACCGCCTGCAGCTGCGCGACAACCGGCGGATGGTCGATCTGCAGGCGCCGGTGATGCAGATCCACGGCTCGCTGCGGAACCCGCTCGCCATCCACGCGGGCCTCCGGCCGCGCATCGACTGACCACCCGGCCCGCGCATGCGAGGAGCCGCCGCCCGCTGCTGCGGACGACGGCTCCTCGTCGTGTGGGCGCCTCGCGGCCCGGTCGGATCAGCTCGCGGCGTGCGCGCCCTGCTCGACGCGCAGCGTCTGACCGTCCTGGCCCTGGCCCTGCTGCTCGTCGGACGTGACCGCGATCTTGCGCGGCTTCGCCCGCTCGCTCACCGGGATGGTGACGCTCAGCACGCCGTTGGCGTAGTGCGCCGAGATGCGCTCGGTGTCGATGCCCTGGCCGAGCGTCAGCTGGCGGAGGAACGTGCCGGCGACGCGCTCGCGCGTGAGCCACCGCACGTTCTGGTCGCCGGCGAGCGTGCGCTCCGCGCGGATGGTCAGCAGCTGGCCGTCCACGTCGATGTCGACCGAGCCCGGGTCGATGCCCGGGAGGTCGGCGGCCAACACGTAGGTGTCGCCCTCGCGGTGCAGGTCGATGGGCATGGGCCGGTTCGCCTGGCGGGTCTCGGCGAGGGCGCCCATGGCGCGGTCCAGCTCGCGGAACGGATCGAAGGTCATGTTCATGCTCGACTCCTCACGATGATCTGCGGTGATGATCTGCGGGTTGAGCCCCCTCGGCTCAACTACGGCGAGATTAGCACTCGACGCAGGGGAGTGCCAAGCCGTTCGCCGAGGGCGAATGCGGCTCTCGCCACCGCTTCAGGAGCGTCGGCGCAGGTCGCGCTCCATGCGGCCGATGAGGGTCCACACCGCGCGCGAGAGGTCCGGGTGCTCCATGGCGATCCCGCGCAGCAGCCGGTACTCGAACCGCGCGACCACGCCGGGCTCGGTCGACGGATCGCGCACGCGGGCCAGCTCCTCGGCCATCCCGTCGGCCTCGAGCACGTCCTGCCGGAGCGTCGCGACCACGTGCTCGTCCACGGTCGGCAGCTGCGGGATCACCTCCCACGGGTCGTCGCCGTTCCGGCAACGGTGCTCGATCACGGCGTCCAGCTCGTCGCGGGCCTCCTGGCGCAGCACCTCGAGGCTGGCGGAGAAGCGGGCGTGCACGGGCGGATCCTCTCGGGCGGCGGGCCGCTCGGAGGCGGGTCCCTTCACGCTACGTCATGCCCCGGAGCACCCCCGACGGGATGGCCGGATGCCGTCGGTAGCCTGGAGGACCGCGACCCAGGAGGATCCATGACCGACACCGCCCGCCCTGTCGCCCTCGTCACGGGAGCCACCCGCGGCATCGGCCGCGCCGTCGCCGAAGACCTCGCCCGCACGCATCGCGTGATCGTGCACGGCCGCGACCGCGATGCCGTCGACGCGCTCGCCGCCTCCCTCACCGACGCCGTCGGCTGGGCGGCCGACCTCGCCGCGGGCGGCCTCACCGACCTCGTGCCGGGGCTCGACCGCCTCGACGTGCTCGTGCACTCGGCCGGCGTGATCGGCGGCGACGCGGTCGACGCGACGCCGGTGGAGGAGTGGCGCCGCGTGTTCGAGGTCAACGTGTTCGCGGTGGCCGAGGTGACACGCGTGCTCCTGCCCGCGCTCCGGGCGGCGAAGGGGCAGGTCGTGCTCGTGAACTCCGGATCCGGCTTCACGGCGAACCCCACCGGCGGCGTCTACGCGGGATCCAAGTTCGCCCTCCGCGCGCTCGGCGACGCCCTCCGCGAGGAGGAGCGCCCGAACGGCGTGCGCGTGTCGAGCGTGCACCCGGGCCGCGTCGCCACCGACATGCAGCGGGAGCTGCGCGCCAAGGAGGGCGGCGCGTACGACGAGACGCGCTACCTCGAGCCCGCATCCGTCGCGCGCGCCGTGCGCCTCGTGGTCGATCAGACCCGCGACGGCACGCTCGAGTCGGTGTCGCTGCGCCCGTTCGGGGGCTGATCCGGCGGACGACCGGACGCATCGGCCCCGTCGTCCGCGCGTGCGCCGAGCGCGATTCCTTACGTCTTGGAGATCGTCGTTGCGAGAGACGGTCTTCTGACGATACGTTCTCACCATGACCTCCCGCAGCGACGCCGACACCCGCGCCGACGCCCACGTGGACGCGTCCGGCGTCGACGCCCACGTGGACGCGTCCGGCGTCGACGCCCACGTGGACGCGTCCGGCGTCGACGCCTCCGGCATCGACTGGGGCTCCGGCGGCATCGAGACGCAGTTCGGCTGGTCCATCCAGGCCGTGTACCAGGGGTTCGTACGCACCGCGCAGGCCGCCGTGGCGCACGTCCCGGGCGGGCCGCGCGGCTACCAGGTGCTCGTCGCGATCACCACGGAGGAGCCGTCGTCGCAGCTCGCGCTCGCGCAGCGGCTCGGCATCGACAAGACGCAGATGACCTACGTGATCGACGCGCTCGCCGAGGGCGGGCACGTCGAGCGGCAGCTGCATCCGCGCGACCGCCGGATCCGCCAGGTCGTGCCGACCGACGCCGGGCGCTCCCTGCTCGCGACGGCGCGCGTCGCCCTCGGCGAGGTGGAGGACGGCCTGATGCGGGACCTCGACCCCGACGAGCGCGTCGCCCTCCGTCGCCTCCTCGCCCGCGTCGCGGTCGGCATCGGCGAGGCCGCCGGCCCCGCCGCGGAGCAGTCGGCCATCGTGGGCCTCGAGCAGCCCGTCGCCGCCCCCCATCGTTCGCGCCGACCGGCGCGCCGCACTCCCCGAGACGGAGAACCATCGTGACCACCTCTTCCCCCGCACCCGCATCCGGCCCCGTCGTCGTCGCCGGCGCGACCGGCGACATCGGCCGCCGCATCGTCCGCGAGCTCCTCGCGCAGGATGCCCGCGTCCGCGTCCTCACCCGCCCCGGCAGCACCGGCGCCGCCGAGACGTGGGGCGACGACCCGCGCGTCGAGGTCGTCGAGGCGGCCTACACCGACCGGGCCGCGCTGATCCGCGGGGTCGCCGGCGCGCGCGTCGTCGTCTCCGCCGTCAGCGGCGCCCGTGCGGTGATCGTGGGAGCGCAGCGCGCGCTCCTGTCGGCGGCGGTCGCGGCCGGCGTGCCGCGCTTCATCCCCTCGGACTACTCCTCCGACTACCGCCGCGTCACGCCCGGCACGAACCGCAACTTCGAGCTGCGGCGCGAGTTCGCGGCCGACCTCGACGCCGCGCCCATCCGGGCCACCTCGGTGCTCAACGGTGCGTTCGCCGACATGCTCACCGGGCAGGCGCCCATCGTGCTGTTCGACCGGCACCGCGTCCTCTACTGGTCGTCCGCCGACCAGGTGCTCGACTTCACCACCAAGGACGACACGGCCCGCGTGACGGCGCTCGTCGCGCTCGACGACGACGCGCCCCGCGTGGTCGAGGTGGCGGGGGACCGGGTGACGGCCCGCGACATCGCGCGCACCATGACGGAGATCACGGGCACGACGTTCCAGCTCCAGTGGGCCGGCACCACGGGCGTCCTCTCGACCGCGGCCAGGACGATGCGACGCGTCGGCCGCGACGAGCAGGAGACGTTCCCGGCCTGGCAGGGGATGCAGTACCTCGTGAGCATGTACAGCGGCGAGGCCGAGCTGCTGCACGTGGACCGCGAGCGGTTCGGCACGCACACCTGGACGAGCGTGCGCGACGTGCTCGCCGCGCACGTGGCGGAGCGGGGTGCGACCGCCGCCGCGTAGGCGACGCGCCCGGCCGCCGCGTCACGAGGCCACGGCTCGCTGGGTGCCGCGTCCAGCGGGCGGTGGAAGGGTGGGGCCGCGCCACGAGCGCCGCGGGCCGGCCGACCGACCGCCCGCACCCCAGAGCGAAGGAGACCCATGTCCGCACGCAGCATCCAGTGGCAGCTGGCGAAGCGCCCCACCGGCGAGCCCACCCCCGACGACGTCCGCCGCGTCGAGGTCGACCTCCCCGACCTGCAGGACGGCGAGGTCCGCGTCGAGAACGAGTTCATCTCCGTCGACCCCTACATGCGCGGCCGCATGAACGACGTGCCGTCCTACGTGCCGCCGTTCCAGCTCGACGAGGCCATGACCGGATCTGCCGTGGGCCGCGTCGTCGAGTCCCGCTCCGACGACCTCGCGGTCGGCACGCTCGTCAGCCACATGCTGGGCTGGCGCGACGTCGCCCAGGGCCAGGCCGGCGGCTTCCGCCCCGTCCCCGAGGTGCCCGGCGTGGCGTCCTCCGCCCACCTCGGCGTGCTCGGCCTGACGGGCCTCACCGCCTACGTCGGCCTCACCCGCATCGCGTCCATCAAGGAGGGCGACGTCGTCTTCGTGTCCGGCGCGGCCGGCGCTGTCGGCTCCATGGTGGGCCAGATCGCCCGCCTGCTCGGCGCCTCGCGCGTCGTCGGCAGCGCGGGATCGGCGGAGAAGGTCGAGCGCCTCACGTCGCACCTCGGCTTCGACGCCGCGTTCGACTACCACGGCGGCGACCTCGAGGCGAAGCTCGCGGAGGCGGCGCCCGACGGCATCGACCTCTACTTCGACAACGTCGGCGGCGACCACCTGTCCGCCGCGCTCGGCGCCCTGAAGGACTTCGGCCGCGTCGCCAACTGCGGCTCGATCTCGACCTACAACTCCACCGGCGAGGAGATCGCGATCCGCAACACGGGCCGCATCGTCACGCGCGGCCTCACTCTCCGCGGCTTCACCCTCGGCAACCACCAGGACCTCGCGCCCGAGTTCGCGTCGAAGATGGGCCCGTGGCTGTCCGAGGGCCGCATCACGGCCGACGAGACCGTGATCGACGGCATCGACCGCGCCTTCGAGGCGTTCACCGGCCTCATGCGCGGCGAGAACGTCGGGAAGATGGTCGTGCGGACCAGCGCCTCCTGACCCGCACCTCCCTCGTGTCGTCCTCGGGGAGCGTCGGCGGGGCATCCGCCCGGCGCTCCTCCGAGGCCGACGCGTCCGGTCCCGAACGCGCCTCGCGCAGGCGCCGCCCCTCGTCCTCGAGCAGGGCGCGGCGCCGCGCGAGCCGGTCCGCGCGGGTCGTGTCGCGCACGGGCAGCCGCAGCGCGTGCTCGGCGGGGATCCCCGCCTGCAGCTGCCTGGCGCGGATGATCTCCACGTCGAGCTCGCCGCCCAGCACGAGCGACAGGTTCCCGATGTACAGCCACAGCAGCAGCACGATCACCGCGCCGAGCACGCCGTAGGTCGACTCGTAGGTCGCGACGTGCGTCACGTAGGCGACGAACCCCGCCGTGCCGAGGCCCCATGCGACGATCGCGACCAGGCTGCCCCAGGTGAGCAGGTCCACACGACGGCGGCGGAGGTTCGGGGTCGCGGCGTACAGCACGCCGATGATCCCCGTCAGCAGCGCCACGAGCAGCGGCCACTTGACGACGGCCCACACCACGAGCGTCGTGTCGCCCAGGCCGAGCTGCTGCCCGAGCGCGCGGGCCCCTTCGTCGGTGAGCAGCAGCATGCCGACCATCACCACGCTCACGACGAGCAGCGCGATCGTCACCCCGAGCATCAGCGCCCGGTACTTCACGAGCGGCCGGCCCTCCTCGGTCTCCTGCACGCGGTTCATCGCGCGCCCGAACGCGGTGACGTACGCGGCCGAGGTCCAGAGCGCGCCGAGGAAGCTCACCGTGAAGGCGACGCCCGAGCGCGGTCCGTCGGCGAGCTGCTCGACCGGGTCGCGGATCACGTCGACGGCGGAGTCGCCCAGCACCGAGGTGAGCACGGCGAGCACGCCCTCGACGCCCGCGCGCGTGTCGCCGACCACGCCGATGAGGCTGAGCACCGCGACCGCCGCGGGGACGAGCGACAGCGTGGAGTAGAAGGTGAGGCTCGCGGTCATATCGATGCCGCGGTGCTTCATGAAGCCGTAGACCGCGCGGCGGCACGCGTACCAGCCGAGCTCGCGGCCGATGCGCTGCCGCCGGTGGAGGGCGGCCTCCTCGAGGTCGGCCCGCGGCGTGGCGTCGTCGGGCGCGACGTGACGGCGGCGGATGGGCATGTCGGCAAGTCTGACCCACGGCCGGGACTGCGGCGCTCCGGGCGACCGTCGGCGGCTGGCCGCGTCCGGCCGCGTGCGCTACACAGGGAGGATGGTGCACACATCCTCCGTCGAGATCGAGCGCAAGTACGACGTCCCCGACGGGGTGCCCGTCCCGGCCTTCGCCGGCATCGAGGGGATCGCCGAGGCGCGGTCCGCGGAGCCCGTGACGCTCGTGGCGGTCTACCTCGACACCGCCGACCACGCGCTCGCCGACCGCCGCATGATCCTCCGCCGCCGCGAGGGCGGGCACGACGCGGGCTGGCACGTCAAGCTCCCCGCCGACGGCGGCGAGGGCCGCACCGAGCTCGGCTGGCCGCTGCAGGACGGCGACGGCGACGACGGTGCGATCCCCGGCCCGGTGCTCGACCAGGTCGCCGTCCACGTGCGCGGCCGCGAGCTCACGCCGCTCGCGCGCCTCGAGACCGTCCGCACCACCGTCACGCTGCACGACGCCGACGGCCGCGCGGTCGCCGAGTTCGCCGACGACCGGGTCACCGGATCCGACGTCCGCGGCGGCACCGTGCGCGCCTGGCACGAGTGGGAGGTCGAGCTGCTGCCCGACGCGCCCGCGAAGCGCAAGCAGCGCACCGCGCTCCTCGACCGGATCGAGCGGCACGTGCTCGAGGTCGGCGCCCGCCCGTCCGACAGCGCGTCGAAGCTGGCCCGCGCGCTCGGCGCCGACGCGCTCGGCCGCCAGGCGCCCGCGGGTCCCGCGCTGCGGGATCCCGCGACCCTCACGCGGGAGAGCCCCGCGTCCGACGTCGCCCGCGCGATCCTCGCCCGCGGCGTGCGCGACCTCGTCGCCGCCGATCCGCGCGTGCGCGCCGACGAGCACGACGCCGTGCACCGGATGCGCGTCGCCGTCCGCCGCCTCCGCAGCGCCCTCCGCACCCACCAGGACGTGATCGACCCGGCCGCCACGGCGCCCGTCCGCGCCGAGCTCACGGCGCTCGGGGCCGTCCTCGGCGGCGCCCGCGACATGGAGGTGCTGCGCGACCGCGTCGTCTGGTCAGTGGTCGAGCACGACACGGGGACGGTCCCCGACCACGTCGGCGACGCCCTGCACGACGTCCTCGACGAGCGCTACCGCCGCGCCCGCGAGCGCGTGGTCCGGGCGCTCTCGTCCGCCCGCTACCTCGCGCTGCTCGACGACCTCGACGCCCTGGTCGCGGATCCGCCGCTCGCCCACGACGCCAGCTCCCCCGCGGGCCCCGCGCTCCACGCGGCCCTGCGCCGCGACGCCGAGCGGGTCGGCCGCCGGGCCGCGGTCGCGCAGGAGGCGGTCGGCGAGGCCGCGCGCACCGAGGCGCTGCACGAGGTCCGGAAGGCCGCCAAGCGCCTCCGCTACGCCGCGGAGGAGGTGAGCGGCCGCACCGTCACGGTGCTCGGCCGGAAGACGATGCGGCTCGCGACCGCGGCCGAGGAGGTGCACGACGAGCTCGGCGAGCACCGCGACGGCATCGCCATGCAGCGCATCCTCCGCGACGAGGCGAGGCGCCTCGCGGCGCGCGGCGAGGACGCGTTCGCGCTCGGCGTGCTGCACGAGGCCGAGCGGCTGCGCACCGAGTCGGCGCTCTGGCGGGCCGAGCGCGCGATCGAGCGCCTGCTCGCGACGGCCGTCCCGGGAGCGTGAGGGCGGACCGTAAACTCGATCGGGTGACCTCCGACGCCGACGTGCCCACCCCGGCGTACGACCCGTCGGAGCTCGACGTCGAGGTCACGGGCGGCACCGTCCGCGGCGTGCGCGAGCGGGGCATCGAGGCCTGGCGCGGCATCCCCTTCGCGGCCCCGCCCCGCGGCGACCTGCGATTCCGGGCCCCGCAGCCCGTCCTCGGCTGGGAGGGCGCGCGGTTCGCGCAGCACTTCGGCAAGGTCGCCCCGCAGGTCAGCGCGGGCGCCTTCATGGGCGCGCCGCAGGGCACGCCGATGGGGGAGGACTGCCTCACCGTCAACGTCATCGCTCCGTCCGGGCTCAGCCCCGACGCCGCGCGCGTCAACCGCGAGTCGCAGCTGCGGCCGGTCATGGTCTTCATCCACGGCGGCGCGTACGTCGTCGGATCCTCGCGCGAGAACCCGGTGCAGGGCGAGGGCCTCGTGCGCCAGGGCGGCATCGTCTACGTGAGCTTCAACTACCGGCTCGGCGCGCTCGGCTACCTCGACTTCAGCCGGTACTCCAGGCCTGATCGCCCCATCGAGTCGAACCTGGGCCTCCGCGACCAGGTGCAGGCGCTCCAGTGGGTGCGCGACAACATCCGCGCGTTCGGCGGGGATCCCGACAACGTCACGGTCTTCGGCGAGTCCGCGGGCGGCAACGCCGTCACGACGCTCATGGCCGTGCCCGCCGCGCACGGCCTGTTCGCCCGCGCAATCGCGCAGAGCTCGCCGACGAACGCCGTCTACCCGGCCGAGCAGACCGCGCGGTGGGCGGCCGAGTTCGTGGGCCTCCTCGCGGGTCGGGCGGGGCGCGCGCCCGACGACGCCGAAGCCGTCCGGCTGCTCACCGCCGCGAGCGCGTCCACGCTCGCCGCGGCGGCGAACGAGCTGATGGTTCGGACGCCCGACGAGGAGCCGGGCACCATCACGTTCAGCCCCGTCATCGACGGCGACGTGCTGCCGGAGCGCCCGCTCGACGCGTTCAAGCACGGCCGGGCCGCTCGCGTGCCGCTCATCATCGGCACCAACGAGCGCGAGGGATCCCTGTTCACCGGCCGCCTCGACATCCTCGCGACCACGCCGCCGCGCATCGAGGCCGTGTTCGCGAAGACCGACGAATCGCACCGCGCAGAGCTGGCGGCCCTCTACCCCGGCCTGCCGAAGCGCCGGGCCGCGCTCGACTTCGGCGGCGACTACGCCTTCTGGTTCCCGTCGATCAAGGTCGCCGAGCGGCACGCCCGCTACGCGCCCGTGCACTTCTACCGCTTCGACATCGCCCCGCGCCTCGTCCACCTCATGGGCCTCGACGCCACGCACGGCCTCGAGCTGTTCGCGCTGTTCGACCGCATGGACTCGATGCTCGGCCGCGGCATGACCCTGCTCGGCGGCCGGCGCGCGTTCGTCGCGGCGGGGGAGCGGATGCGCATCGCCTGGCTCCGCTTCGCGCAGGACGGCACCGTCGACGAGTCGTGGCCGCCGTACGTGGGCGGCGACGATGACGCGCCGGGCACCGGGGCGGCGGACGCGGACGCGGGGGCGTCGGGCGAGCGCGCGACCCTCGTGTTCGACGTGGTCGACCGCGTCGAGCACGACCCGCACGCCGAGCGTCGCGTCGCCTGGCGCGACTTCGTGCCGCACATCTGACCCTTCGGATCCGGCGCGAGATGTTCATCCGACCGTCATCCGCCGGACGCCCGTTCGAGCCCGGCGTATGCAGGCCGTTAGGATCGACGACTGTGACATCCGCTCGAGGGATCCGGTAGTGGATCTCACCCTCATCGTCGTCCTGGTCATCGCCCTGGCGCTGTTCTTCGACTTCACCAACGGCTTCCACGACACGGCGAACGCGATGGCGACCCCCATCGCGACGGGTGCCCTGAAGCCGCGGGTGGCCGTCGCGATCGCCGCGGTCCTCAACCTCGTGGGCGCGTTCCTCAGCACCGAGGTCGCGAAGACCGTCTCCGGAGGCATCATCCGCGAGGGCGACGGCGGCGTGCAGATCACGCCGACCATGATCTTCGCGGGGCTCATGGGTGCCATCGTCTGGAACCTCGTCACCTGGCTCCGCGGACTGCCGTCGAGCTCGAGCCACGCGCTGTTCGGCGGGCTCATCGGCGCGGCGGTCGTCGGCGCGGGGCTCGGCTCGGTCGACTTCGGCGTGGTGCTGTCGAAGGTGATCCTCCCGGCGCTGCTCGCCCCCGTGATCGCCGGCCTCATCGCGTACACGACCACCAAGCTCGCCTACTCGATCACGCGCCGCTCGAGCGGCCCGAACGAGCGCGGCGGCTTCCGCTACGGCCAGATCTTCACCTCGTCGCTCGTGGCCCTCGCGCACGGCACCAACGACGCGCAGAAGACCATGGGCATCATCACCCTCACGCTCATCGCGGGCGGGGTGCAGGCCGCGGGCTCCGGCCCGGAGTTCTGGGTCATCGCGGTCTGCGCCGTCGCCATCGCCCTCGGCACCTACATGGGCGGCTGGCGCATCATCCGCACGATGGGATCCGGCCTCACCGAGGTCAAGCCCGCGCAGGGGTTCAGCGCCGAGGCTTCGACCGCGGCCACCATCCTCGCGTCGAGCCACCTCGGCTTCGCGCTCTCGACCACGCAGGTCGCGTCGGGATCCGTCATCGGCTCGGGCCTCGGCCGCCGCGGCGCGTCCGTGCGCTGGAACACGGTGGGGAAGATCGCGCTCGGCTGGCTGCTCACGCTGCCGTCGGCCGCCGTCGTGGGCGCCCTCGCGGCCTTCATCGCGAGCACCGGCACGGTCGGCTTCGTCATCGACGCGGTCGTCGGCGTCGCCGTCATCGTCTGGATCTTCTGGCGCTCGCGCCGGAACGCGGTCGACGCCCGCAACGCCATCGTCGAGGTCGACGCCGCCGGATTCGCGGTGCGCGGACGCAAGGCCACCAAGGCCGCCCGGAAGGCCAGGGAGGCCGCATGATCGACTGGAGCGCGTTCCTCGTCGTCGCCGTGGCGGCCCTCGTGGGCGCCGTCGCGGTGGTGTGCCTCTTCTCCCTCGGCGTGCGGCTGCTGGCCGTCGGCACCGAGTACGACGACGAGGGCGACAAGGTCTCGGTGACGGGCATCCGCCCGCAGGCCGCGACCGTCGGCGGCTACGTCTGCTTCGCCCTCAGCGGCCTCGCCGTGCTCTACGGCGTGTACCTGATCATCCCGGCCCTCCACTCCTGACCGCGGGGCGCCGCGATCCGGGCTGGTCCCGGCCGCGCGCCCGCCCCTAGGCTCGATCCCGTCCCGACAAGGTCGTCGGCTCCCTCCCTCCCCGTCGCCCGACCCCTCGCGGAAGAAGCCCATGACCGAAGCGCGCACGTCGTCCCCCGCCCCCGAGACCACGGGAGGGCGCGGCGCGCTCGACCGGTTCTTCGAGATCACGAAGCGCGGATCCACCTACGCCCGTGAGATCCGCGGCGGCGTCCTCACGTTCGTGACGATGGCCTACATCGTCGTGCTCAACCCGCTGATCCTCGGCGGCTTCAGCGCCGACCAGGCCACGCTCGACGTGGACGGCAACTGGCTGCGCGCCTCGCAGGTGGGCGCCGCGACGGCCCTCACCGCGGGCGTCATGACCATCCTGTTCGGCCTCGTCGCGCGCCTCCCGTTCGCGTTCGCAGCGGGCCTCGGCATCAACTCGTTCCTCGCGGTCAGCGTGGTCGGCGAGGTCACCTGGCCGGAGGCGATGGGCCTCGTGGTCATCAACGGCCTCGTGATCGTGCTGCTCGCCACCACGGGCCTCCGCACGCTGATCTTCCGGGCCGTCCCGCGGGAGCTCAAGACCGCCATCACGGTGGGCATCGGCCTCTTCATCGCGTTCATCGGCTTCGTCGACTCCGGCTTCGTGCGCGGCACGGGCGTGCCGGCGTCGCCGCTCGCGCTCGGGATCGACGGGTCCATCGCGTCGCTGCCGACCGTCGTCTTCATCCTCGGCCTCGTGATCATGGGCGTGCTCATGGCCCGCCGCGTGCCCGGCGCGCTCCTCATCGGCATCGTCGCGACCACGCTCATCGCCATCGTCGTGGAGCAGGTCTTCCACATCGGCCCGTCGAACACCTCGGGCGCCACCGGCTGGAACCTCAACGCGCCCGTGCTGCCCGGCACGCCCGTCTCGCTGCCCGACCTCGGCCTCGTCGGCGCGTTCGACTTCGGCGCGTTCGGCCGCATCGGGATCATCTCCAGCCTGATGCTCGTCTTCACGCTGGTCTTCACGAACTTCTTCGACGCCATGGGGGCCATGACGGGCCTCGCGAAGGCCGCCGACCTCTCCGACGAGCGCGGCGACTTCCCCCGCCTGAAGGGCGCGCTGGTCGTCGAGGGCTTCGGCGCGGTCGCCGGCGGCGCCACCTCGAGCTCGTCGAACACGGTGTTCATCGAGTCGGCGTCCGGTATCGGCGAGGGCGCCCGCACGGGCCTCGCGTCGATGGTCACGGGCGTGCTCTTCCTCCTCGCGATGTTCTTCACGCCGCTCACGCAGGTCGTGCCGCTCGAGGTCGCGGCCGCCGCGCTGGTGATCGTCGGCACGCTCATGGCGTCGCAGATCCGCGACATCGTGTGGACGGACTTCTCGGTCGCGCTGCCCGTGTTCCTCACCGTGCTCGTCATGCCGCTCACGTACTCGATCGCCAACGGCATCGGCGTCGGCTTCCTCTCCTGGGTGCTCGTGCGCTCGTTCTCGGGCCGCGCGCGCGAGGTCTCGCCGCTGCTCTGGGTCGTCTCCGCGGGGTTCCTGATCTTCTTCGCGCGCGGGCCGATCGAGCAGCTGCTGGGCGTCTGATCCCCGGGCTTCGCGCGATCGCCAGAGGGCGCGCGACGCCCAGCCCTGCGTAAGGTGGGACGGGACCCCCTTCGACGACGCACGGGAGCCCGCTCATGACCGACCTCGACACGCGCGGCGACGTCCGCGGACCCCAGGAGTCGGCCAAGCGCTGGCGCATCGTCGGACCCGGCCTCGTGGTCGCCGCGACCGGCATCGGCGCGGGCGACCTCGTCGCGACGCTGGTGGCCGGATCCCGTTTCGGCTACGCCCTGCTCTGGGCCGCGGTCCTCGGCGTGATCATCAAGATCTTCCTGGTGGAGGGCGCCGGCCGGTACTCGCTCGCGACGGGCAGGACGATCTTCGAGGGCTGGCGCACGGTCGGCCGCTGGACCACCTGGTACTTCGGGCCGTACATCCTCATCTGGGGCCTGGTCTACGGCGCCGCCGCGATGAGCTCGTCGGCGCTCCCGCTCGCAGCGCTCTTCCCGGGCGTCGACCTCAAGGTGTTCGCCATCGCATGCGGCCTGGCGGGCGCCGTCGTGGTCTGGTTCGGGCGCTACTCGGCGTTCGAGAAGATCATCGCGGTGTTCGTCGGGCTGATGTTCGTGACCGTCGTGGGCGCCGCCGTCGTCACCGTGCCGAACGTGCCGGCGCTCCTCACGGGCCTCGTGCCCACCGTCCCCGAGGGTGGCCTCGTCGTCGCGCTCAGCATCGCGGGCGGCGTCGGCGGCACCATCACGCTCGCGGCCTACGGCTACTGGCTGCGCGAGAAGGGCTGGGTGGCGCCCCGCTGGATGAAGGTCATGCGCATCGACAACTCCGTCGCCTACGTGATGAGCGGGATCTTCGTGCTGTCCATGCTCGTGGTCGGCGCGGAGCTCCTGTACTCCGCCGACATCGCCCTGGCCGACGGCGAGGGCGGGCTCGTGCAGCTCGCCGACGTGCTGGGGGAGCGCTACGGCGCGTTCATGACGTGGTTCTTCCTGCTCGGGTTCTTCGCCACGTCATTCTCCTCGATCCTCGGCGTGTGGAACGGCGTCTCGCTCATGTTCGCCGACTTCCTCGGCACCGTCCGCGGCCTCGACGTCGAGGACCCGCGCCGTCGCCTCGGCGGCAGCTACTACCGGGCGTTCATCGTCTGGCTGACGATCCCGCCCATCGGCCTGCTCTTCCTCGACCAGCCGATCGGCCTGATCATCGCGTACGGCGTGCTCGGCGCCCTCTTCATGCCGTTCCTCGCGATCACGCTGCTCGTGCTCCTCAACACCGACCGCACGCCGCGCGCGTGGCGGAACCGGCCGCTCAGCAACACGGTGATGGGCCTCTCGGCGCTGCTGTTCGTGGTGCTCGGCATACAGCAGCTCGTGACGGAGGTCGGGAAGCTGCTGTAGCCGGTGCCGCGGGCCGGGCCGGGCCGGGCTGCTCGGCTCGGTCGGCTCAGTCGGCGGACGCGGACTGGCGGACGGCGCGGGAGCCGGCGTCGTCGGCCGCGGCCTCGGCGGCGGGCGCCGGCGTCCGGAACACCACGAGCCGGTAGAGCGTGAAGTTCCACACGAGGCCGATGAGCACGGCCGTGGCCTTCGCGATGTTGATCTCGAGGAACTCCTGCTCGGCGCTCGTGCCGAACATGAGCAGCGAGCGGCCGAAGGTCGTGTCGAAGCCGCGCTCGAAGAGCCAGATCACGCCGCTCTGCAGCAGCAGCGAGCTGAAGCCCGTGACCGCGAAGAACTTGAGGAACCGGCGCATCGTCACGGGCTCGCCGTGGCGGAACACGAAGAAGTGGTTGAGGAAGTACGAGATGGTGATGCCGACCGTGACCGAGATGAGGTTCGCGGCGAGGACGGGCATGTGCGCCGCGAGGATCAGCGCGTTGAGCAGCACGAAGTCGAGACCCGTGTTGAGGAGGCCGGCGATGAGGAAGCGGACGCGGCGGTCGGCGAGGAGCTTGGTCACGCTGATCCTCCCGGGCGGTCGCCGGTCGGTTCGGCGGTGCGCCCGGAGTCTGAGCACCGGGCCACACGAAGTGTAACAAGGCGATAACGGGCGACGCCCGTCCGGAGCGGTCCGATCGGCGGTCGCTGGCTAGACTCGACGAGGCCCGGATCCGGGTCATCCCCGATTCGGAGACGGAACCACCAGCTTGAGCAGTCTCACGATCGTGATCCCCACCTACGAGGAGGCGCGCAACGTCGGGGAGCTGCTGCCCCGCCTCGCGGCCATGGCGGGCCAGAACCCCGACTTCCGGATCACGGCCATGATCGTCGACGACTCCTCGCCCGACGGCACCGCCGACCTTGTCCGGTCGCTCGCGCCGAGCGTCGAGACCGACACGTTCCGCGTGCGCGTCGAGACCCGCGCGGAGAAGGCCGGCCTCGGCGCGGCCTACATCTGGGCCTTCGAGAAGCTGCTCGGGGCCGACGAGCCGCCGACCCACATCCTGCAGATGGACGCCGACCTCTCGCACGACCCCGCCTACATCACGGAGATGCTGCGCCGGGTGCGCGGCGGCGCCGACCTCGTGGTCGCCTCGCGCTACATCCGGGGCGGCGCGACGCCCGACTGGGACCTCAAGCGCCGGTTCCTCAGCGTCGGCGGCAACCTCTACACGCGCCTGTTCCTCGGCTCCCGCATCACGGACTACACGGGCGGCTTCAACCTCTACGAGACGCAGCTGCTGCGGCGGATCAGGCCCTCCACCATCACGACCACGGGCTACGGCTTCCAGATCGAGATGAAGCAGCGCGCGCTGAAGACCGCGAAGCGTCCCACCGAGGTGGCGATCGTGTTCATGGACCGCACCGAGGGCGAGTCGAAGATCCCGAGCGACACGCTCGTGAAGAACCTGCTGCTCGTTCTGCAGCTGCGCTTCGGGCTGCGCCGGGGCTGACGCGTCCGATCGCCGGCTAGCCCGCTAGTCGGATCGCCCGCTAGCCCGCGGGAGCGGACAGCGGATCGCCGGGCGCGCGCTGGTGCGGGCGCGCCGGCGCGATGATCGTGCCGCGCCGGCCGTGCTCGTCGACCACCGGGTCCGTCGCGCCCAGCACCTGCGAGCGCGCGAGCCCGTGCCGGGCCCAGTACGCGGCGGTCCAGGCGCAGATGAGGCCGTCGAGCAGGTCCTCGAGGTGCTTGTGCTGCCGCTCCACGATCGCCGGGCCGTCGGCGACGAGCGCGGCCGCGCGCGGGTGCGTCGTCACGTCGAGCGGCGGATCCGCGTGTGCGAGCCCCGCGACCGCGTCGAGCACCACGCGGAACTCGGCCGCCCGGTGGGGGCGCCGCTCGGCCGTCGCGAGCAGCGGCGCGAGGCGCTTGTAGCGCGGCTTCACGCCCGCGAACCCGAGCTCGGGCGCGCCCACGAGCGTCGTGTAGGGGTAGCACTCGAGCATCGTGCGGGCGCCCGCGTCGCGCGCGGCGCCGGACCCGTCGTCGTACTCCCAGCCCGCCGCCTCCAGCCTCCGCCGCAGCACGACCGCGCCCTGCGCCGGTCGGCCCGTGTTCGACGGGTACGCGGAGATGCCGAGGCGGCCGTAGCGCGAGGCGACCTCCTTCTCGGCGAGGCGGCTGCCCGTGGCGTTGGCGACGACCAGCGGTCCGTCGACCGCGGCGACCGCTCCCGGGTCCTCCCAGCGGGCGACCCAGGCGACCACCTCGTCGATCCCGCGGGCGGTCGTGAGGTCGAGCACACGGCCCGAGGCGTCGATGCACGCGAGCCCCGTCTCGCGCGCCGGCCGGGTCGCGGTGCCCTCCGCCCAGGCGAGGTCGATCCCGAGGAAGCGGCGCATCCGACGAGCCTATCCGCGGCCCCGGGCGGCCTCGGAGGTGCGCGACCCCGCTAGTAGGGTCGAAGGGCCCTCATGCCACGAGCGACGAGACGATGGAGCCTCCACATGACCCCTGTCAGCCCGAACGACGACCGCATCCCGACCTCGGACGGCCACCCCGTCCGCACCGAGACCGACAGCCTGGGGAGCATGGACGTCCCCGCCGACGCCTACTGGGGGATCCACACGGCGCGCGCGCTCGACAACTTCCCCATCAGCCTGCGGCCGCTCAGCGTCTACCCGGAGTTCGTCGTCGCGCTCGCGCAGGTGAAGCAGGCCGCGGCCCGCGCCAACGTGCAGATCGGCGTGCTCGATGCGCGGAAGGCGAAGCAGATCGACGAGGTCTGCACCGAGATCATCGCCGGGCACCTGCACGACCAGTTCGTGGTCGGCGTGATCCAGGGCGGCGCCGGCACGAGCACCAACATGAACACCAACGAGGTCATCGCGAACCGCGCCCTCGAGCGGGCCGGCCACGCGCTCGGCGACTACCAGCACATGCACCCGCTCGACGACGTGAACCGCAGCCAGTCGACGAACGACACGTACCCGACCGCGCTCAAGGTCGCCCTCATCCACTCGCTGCTGCAGACGCTCGACGAGCTCGACCTGCTGCGCCGCTCGTTCCTCGCGAAGGGCGCGCAGTTCTCGCAGGTGCTGAAGGTCGGGCGCACTCAGCTGCAGGACGCCGTGCCCATGACGCTCGGCCAGGAGTTCCACGGCTTCGCCACCACGCTCGAGGAGGACCACGCGCGGCTCGGGGAGCTCGTGCCGCTCTTGTCGGAGATCAACCTGGGCGCCACGGCGATCGGCACGGGCATCACGGCGGATCCGAACTACGCGGCCGCCGTGCGCGGGCACCTCAGCGCCATCACGGGCTACACGCTCGTGACCGCGAGCGACCTCATCGAGGCGACGAGCGACGCGGGCGTCTTCATGACGCTGTCGTCGACGCTCAAGCGCGGCGCCATCAAGCTGTCGAAGATCTGCAACGATCTCCGGCTGCTGTCGTCGGGGCCGCAGGCGGGGCTCGGCGAGATCAACCTGCCGCCGCGGCAGGCGGGATCCAGCATCATGCCGGGCAAGGTCAATCCCGTGATCCCCGAGGTCGTCAACCAGGTCGCGTTCTCCATCGCCGGCGCCGACGTGACGGTGACCATGGCGGCCGAGGGCGGGCAGCTGCAGCTCAACGCGTTCGAGCCGGTCATCGCGCACTCGCTGCTGCAGTCGCTGAGCTGGCTGCGGAACGCGGCGAAGACGCTGCGTGTGAACTGCATCGACGGGATCACCGCCAACACCGAGCGGCTCGCGGCGCAGGTGGAGTCGTCGGTGGGCGTCGTCACCGCGCTCACGCCGTACATCGGCTACGCCGCGTCCTCCAGCCTCGCGAAGACGGCGCTCATGACGAGCGCGTCGATCCCGGACCTCGTCGTCGAGGCGGGGCTCATGACGCGGACGCAGGTGGAGAAGATCCTCGCGCCCGACCGGCTCTCGGGCCTCGAGCCCGTGACGGCGGCCATGTCCGTGATCACGCCGGAGATGCTCGCGGCGCATGCGGCCGAGGAGGGCGGGCAGGCCGACTGACCCGCCCCGGGACGACGACAGCGCGCCGCGGCCCGAGGGCTGCGGCGCGCTGTCGCGTGCGGGGTGCGGTCCTCGGCGTCAGGCGTCGTCGGACGTGCGGGCCGGGGTGGTGCCGGTCGCGTCGTCGGCGGGGGCGGCGTGCGCGGGCTCCTCGGGGTGGACGGATCCGGCGATGTCGCCCGGGGTCGGCACGTGCGGGGCGTCGGACGTCGTCGGGGCAGCCTTCGCCTTGGGGGCGGCCTTCTTCGCGGCGGCCTTCGGCTTCGCGGGTGCGGGTGCGGGCGCGGGAGCCTCCGTCGGAGCGGTCGCATCGGCCGCCTCGGTCGGGATCGCGACGGGGCCGGTCTCGTCCTCATCGTCGAAGGACGCGAGCGCCTCGTCGCGTGCCTCGGCCGCGGTGAAGACGGCGCGGCGGCCGGCCTCCTCGCCGCGCTCACGGAGGTCCTCGGCCGTCGCCTGGACGCGCGTGCGCGCCTCCTCGGCGGTCTCGACGACGCGGCCGCGCACGTCCTCGGCGGTCTCGGCGACGCGCTGGCCGACCTCGGTGGCCTGCTGGCCGACGCGGTCGACGACGTGCTTGGTCTGGTCCGCGGTGCGGGTGCCGAGGTCCTTGGCGGTGTCGCCGACCCGGCCCGCGATGTCCTGGGTGGTGCTGCCGACCCGGCCCGCGATGTCCTGGGTGGTGCTGCCGACCCGGCCCGCGATGTCCTGCGTGGTGCTGCCGACCCGGCCCGCGATGTCCTGCGTGGTGGTGCCGATGCGCTCGCCCACCGTGTGCGCGGTGCGGCCGACGGCGACCGCGGCGCCCTGGACGGCGTGGCCGACGAAGTCCGCGACCTCCCGGGCGGTCTCCACCGTGCGCTCGACGACGACGGGGCCCTTCTCGTCGAGCACGGTCTGCACCTGGCGGACGCCGCGCTGCACGGGTTCGCTCGCCCAGACGGTGCGCGACGTGCGCGCGATGCCCTCGTAGCGCTTGCGTCCGGCGCGCGCGCCGAGGACGTAGCCGGTGCCGATGCCGGCGAGGAAGAGGAGACGGTTGATCATCCGTCCAGCCTAGACGCGGCGGTCGTGCGTCGTCCGGGAGCGGCTACGCGTCCGCGTCGCCCTTCCGGCCGGTCGCGTCGTGCAGCTCGTCCGTCTCGGGATCCGCCGCGTCGGGCGCCGACAGGTCGGCGTCCTCGGGGATGGAGTGGTCGTGGATCGGGTCCTGCGGCTGGTCGGTCATGCGATCGACCTTACGCGCGGCACCGATCGTCAGAGGATGCGCGTGTGCGTCGTCAGCGAGCCGATGCCCTCGACGGAGACCGTGACGGTGCTCCCGTCCTTGAGGAAGATCTGCGGGTCGCGCGAGTAGCCGGCGCCGCTCGTCGTGCCCGTGGAGATGAGCGTGCCCGGCTGGAGCGTGGACGACGTGGAGAGGTAGGAGACGAGGCGCGCGACCGTACGGACCATGCCGCTCGTGCGGCCGTCCTGCACCGTCTCGCCGTCGAGGACCGTGGTGATTCGGAGGTCCTGCGGGTCGGCGATCTCGTCGCGCGTGACGACGACGGGACCCGTGGGGGAGAAGCCGTCGAAGCTCTTGCAGCGGCTCCACTGCTGCTCCGAGAACTGGAGGTTGCGGGCCGTGATGTCGTTGACGACCGTGTAGCCGAACACGTGGTCGAGCGCATCCGCCTCGGACACGTCGCGGGCGGCGCGGCCGATGACCACGCCGAGCTCGACCTCGTAGTCGACCTCCTCGCTGAGCGAGCGCGGCCAGCTCGTGGTGCCCTCGTGGCCGGAGAGCGAGTTGGGCCAGAGCGCGAAGACCGTGGGGGCGGAGGCGCTCGTGATGTTGAGCTCCTCGGCGTGCGCGGAGTAGTTGAGGCCCACGGCGTAGACGGCCGGCGGGCGGAGGATCGCGGAGGCGTGCGTGAGGCCGTCCACCGGCGTGGTGTTGGTGCGGCTCGCGACGGCGCGCTCGACGGTCGCGCGGACGCGGGCCAGCTCGTCGTCACCGCGCTCGATGAGGTCCTGCAGGTCGCGCGGGGAGTCGTCGAGCACCTCGTCGAGGAAGAGCGCCTCGCCCTCCGAGACGATCGCGGCCAGTCGGGGGGTCACGCCGTCGTCGGCGAGCAGGTGGGCGAACTTCATGGCACGAGCGTATCGGGCGCGCGCGGGCGGGCGCGGTTGCGGTCATAACGTGCATGGGAAGGTCCGCCTCACCCATCTGCGGTCGTGCGGCTGTGGATCAGCCCTCGCGGACGACCTCGTCGGCCGACTTGTCGTGGCGCCAGCCGCGCCACGACGCCTGGCGCAGGCGGCCCGTCGAGGTCCACTCGGCGAACTCGACCTCGCCGACGAGGCGCGGGGTGACCCAGTGCGCGTCGCGGGCGTCGGCGGCCGGCACGTCGGCGAAGGGGCTCGTCTTCCGCGCGAGCGGGCGGAACCGGCGGAGCGCGTCGGCGAGGTCGCGCTCCGTGAAGCCCGTGCCGACGCGGCCGGCGTAGGCCAGGCCGTCGGGTCCGGGGACGCCCACCAGCAGCGAGCCGATGCCGGATGCGCGGCTGCCGGATCCGGGCCGCCACCCGCCGACCACGACCTCCTGGGCCCGGTGGTGCTTGACCTTCAGTCACGCGCTCGACCGGCGGCCGGACTCGTAGGGCGCGTCGACGCGCTTCGCGACGACGCCCTCGAGGCCGAGCTCGCGGCTGGTGGCGAGCGCGCCGTCGAGGTCGCCGTCGAAGGCGGGCGGGACCTGGATCCGGCCGCGGCCCGGCGACCGGACGGCGTCGAGGAGGGCGGCGCGGCGCTCGCGGTACGGCTCCTCGACGAGCACGCGGTCGCCGATCGCGAGCGCGTCGAACAGCATGAGGTGCACGGGCGCGGCCTTCCGGGCGCGCGCGATCTCCTTCTCGCCCGTGAGGCCCAGCCGCGTCTGGGGGAGCCCGAAGTCGGGACGGCCGCCGGCTCCGAGCACGACGATCTCGCCGTCGAGCACCGCCGCGTCGACGTCGAGCGAGTCGGGCAGCTCGACGAGCTCGGGGAAGGCGGGCGTGAGGTCGACGCCGTTGCGGCTCGTGATGGTCGCCCGGCCGTCGGCGACGACGGCGATGGCGCGGTAGCCGTCCCACTTCATCTCGATGGCCCACTCCTCGTCCGGGTCGAGGTCGGCACCCGTGGCGGCCGTGGCGAGCATGGGGGCGGGGGCGGATGCGGCGCCGCCCCTCCGCCGCGCGCCGACGCGCGTGCGCCTGCCCGCCCTCTCGAGCGACGCGGGGCGCGCGGGCTTCGCGTGCGTCGTCGCCGGGGCGTCGGCCGGCTCCATCAGGTGGATCAGCCAGTTCGCGTCGGCCTTGCCGTGCCCGCCCGTGTGGATGAGCGCGTACCGCCGCGGTCCGTCGATCCCGGTGCCGTCGCCGCGGCCGTGCAGCGTCGCGATGACCTCCTTGCCGTCGCGCCACTTCTC
The DNA here is from genome assembly GCF_014802555.1 of Clavibacter sp. Classification (NCBI taxonomy): domain Bacteria; kingdom Bacillati; phylum Actinomycetota; class Actinomycetes; order Micrococcales; family Microbacteriaceae; genus Clavibacter; species Clavibacter sp. The sequence continues at coordinate 68,396 of NZ_JAAVCB010000029.1, forward strand.
CAGCTCGAAGGTGCCCGCGTCCCAGATGGTGACCTCGCCGCCGCCGTACTCGCCCGCGGGGATCGTGCCCTCGAAGGACCCGTACTCCAGCGGGTGGTCCTCGGTCTGCACCGCGAGGTGGTTCGTGCCGTGCTCGGTGGGGACGCCCTTGGGGAGGGCCCGGCTCACCAGCACGCCGTCGTGCTCCAGCCGGAAGTCCCAGTGCAGCGCGCGGGCGTGGTGCTCCTGGATCACGAACGAGCGGCCCTCCGACGAAGCGGGCGCGTCGGCGGGGACGGGCTCGCTCGTCCTGGCGGCGTCGCGCTTGGACCGGTAGGTCGCGAGGCGGTCGTCCGCGGTGTCCGGCTCCTTGCGCGCGAAGCCCGCGAGCCGCTCGCGCGTCGGCTCCAGGCTCTCGCGGTGGCCCTCCTCGACGGGGGCGAGCGGATCCTGGCGCCTCCGCATCCGCGCGACGACCTCGTCCAACTCCAGATGCCGGAGGCCCGGCGACGCGAGCTCCCGCCAGGTGCGCGGCACCGCGACCGTGGGACGGGAGCGCCCGCGCAGCGAGTACGGCGCGACCGTCGTCTTGGCCGGGTTGTTCTGGCTCCAGTCGACGAGCACCTTGCCCTGCCGCAGCGCCATCTTCATGTCGCTGACCACGAGGTCCGGGTGGTCGGCCTCGAGCGCCCGGGCGAGCTCGTGCGCGACCTCGGAGACCGCGGCGGCGTCGTGGCTGCCGTCGAGCGCGGCGTAGAGGTGGATCCCCTTCGACCCGCTCGTCACCGGGTACGGCTCGAGGCCCATGTCACGGAGGATCGCGCGCGCCGCCTTCGCGACCTCGACGCACTCGGGGAGCCCGGCTCCCGGGCCCGGGTCGAGGTCCAGCACGAGCCGGTCGGGGCGCCGCTCGTCGCCCGTGCGGCCGAACCGCCACTGCGGCACGTGCAGCTCGAGCGCCGCGATCTGCCCGAGCCAGGTGAGCGTGGCGACGTCGCCGACGAGGGGGTAGTCGTTCGTGTGGTCGCGGTGCTGGATCGCGCGCCGCTGCACCCACTCGGGCGTGTGCGCGTCGAGGTCCTTCTGGAAGAACATCTTCCCCGGGTGCTCGTCCGTGCCCACGCCGTCGACCCAGCGCTTGCGGGTCACGGGCCGGTCGCGGAGGTGCGGCAGCATGTGCGGCGCGATGGCCGCGTAGTACGCGATCACGTCGCCCTTGGTCGTGCCGGTCGCCGGGTACAGCACCTTGTCGAGGTTCGACAGCGTGATCCGCCGACCCTCGACCTTCACCTGCTGCCTCTGCCCTGCCATCGCTCCAGCATGGCCCGGGCGGCCGGGCGCGGCCGGGGCGCGGCGGGCGACCGGGTGTTCACTGGATCCATGAGAGCCATCTGGAAGGGCGCCGTCACCTTCGGCCTCGTCAACGTGCCCGTGAAGGTCTACAGCGCGACGCAGGACCACGACGTGCCGCTGCACCAGGTGCACGACGCCGACGGCGGGCGGATCCGCTACCAGCGCCGCTGCGAGGTGTGCGGCAAGGTCGTCGACTACGCCCACATCGACAAGGCCTTCGACGACGGCGACCGCACCGTCGTGATCACCGAGGAGGACCTCTCCGCGCTCCCCGAGGAGAAGAGCCGCGAGATCGACGTCGTCGAGTTCGTGCCGAGCGACCAGGTCGATCCCGTGATGCTCGACCGCAGCTACTTCCTCGAGCCCGACTCCTCGAGCCCCAAGTCGTACGCGCTCCTCCGCCGGACGCTGCAAGAGACCGACCGCACGGCGATCGTCCACGTGACGCTCCGCCAGCGCACCCGGCTCGCGGCGCTCCGCGTGCGCGGCGACGTGCTCATGCTGCAGACGCTCCTCTGGGACGACGAGGTGCGCGAGGCCGACTTCCCGTCGCTGGATGCGGCACCGAAGGTCTCGCCGCGGGAGCTGAAGATGTCGGCGCAGCTCGTGGAGGGGTTCGCGGAGGACTTCGACCCGTCGAAGTTCAGCGACGAGTACCAGGAGCAGCTGAAGACCCTCATCGACGCGAAGCTCGCGCAGGGCGACTCGCTCGACACCGACGCGACGTTCGGGGAGGGCTCCGAGGAGGAGGACGAGGGCGAGGGCGGCGAGGTGCTCGACCTGATGGACGCGCTGAAGCGGAGCATCGAGCGGAGCCGGGGCGGGGGATCCTCGGGGAGGAAGACGGCGGCGCGGAAGGACGCGCCCGCGCGGAAGGCGGCGGCGAAGGGGAAGGCGAAGGTGAAGGCGTCCGACAGCGGGGCCGATCAGGCGGACCGGAAGGCCGCCACGAAGACGGCGTCCGTGAAGAAGCCGGCCGCGAAGAAGCCGGCCGCGAAGAAGCCGGCCGCGAAGAAGGCGCCCGCCGCCGAGAGGAAGAGCGCGTAGCGCTAGCTGTACTGGGTCATGACGTTGGTGACACTCGGGCCGCGGGCGTGAGCCCGTGGCTTGAGTGGATTCGTTCAGTGTTGTAGTGCTCGATGAAGGGGTCAAGCGCGTCGGCGCG